>JBMOGB010000034.1:0-24966 GCA_049318585.1 Bacteroidia bacterium
TATGCTGTCGGGTAGAAAATATTCGTGGAAATCGTTCGTTTTTGATACAAATAAACGGATAAGTTTTATCGTCTCTTAAGCTGATATTATACTTTGGCAAAAACTTTTTTATCAAAGAATTTTCAAGCAATAAAGCATCAATTTCTGTTTCAACTAAAGTAAATTGAAGGTCCACAATTCGGCTCACCATGATAGCCGTTTTGCGGTTTTCGTGTTGGTTTTTATTAAAATAACTGCTAACCCGTTTCTTTAAACTTTTGGCTTTGCCAATGTAAATTAACGTTCCATCTTTATCAAAATATTTATAAATCCCTGGTGAGTCGGGTAATGAAGAAATGATGGTTTTTAAATGTGGCGTGTGCATTGATAGGCAAAGGTAAATTATTTAAGGGCAAATCTTCATACTAAGTCAATTCGAGCGTAGTCGAGAATATTTTATTTTATTACAAAATTTCCAAATAAAAAAGCCTTGAATTTCTCCAAGGCTTTAGGCAAAACATCAAAACACATCATTTAATTATTCACTTCAAACACAATTGGCAAAACCATTTTTACGGCTACTTTTCTGTTATTTTGTTCACCAGCTTTCCATTTTGGCATTTCTTTTATCACTCTTATGGCCTCTTCATCGCAGCCAAAACCCACTTTTCCTAAAACTTCAATTTGATTAACTACACCATTTTTATCAATCACAAACGATAAAGTAACTTTTCCTTGAATGCCATTTTCCAAAGCGCTTTTGGGATACTTAATTTCTTTGGCTAAAAAGTCGTATAAATCGCCAGGAAATTCAGGCATTTTTTGAACATCGTTTCCATCAAATAAATCTCCATTCCCAGCTCCAATTGAGGCTAAAGATCCACCAATCATTGGATTTAAATTGGGTCCTGAAGGGCCAATTGGTAAATCCAAATCAGATGTTCTAACAAATGAATCACTTGGAATTGGATTGGTTTGAACATTTCTTTTTACTTCATAATTGCCATTAATTCCTGCTGCTTTAGCCGGTTTTTTCATCACTTCTTCTAGCTCTTTTAGTAAATCTTTTTTAGGTAATTCATAAACAATAATAATTACCGAATCTTTTTCATTTGGCTTATCCATCGGATTTATTGGCAATACATCTCCATGTAATTTATTGTATATAATAGAAGTAATAATAATTGCCAAAGGCACCAAAAAAGTAATAAGGAAACTACGTTTTAAATTGTTGTTATAGTCGCTGCGCAATACGTAAGCACCATAAGCTTTGTTTCTGTTTTCAAACACTAACTCATCCAAGTTATTGTGGTTTGTTTTTAAAATGTTCATGATCGTTTTTGGTTTAGATTTATTGGTAAGACACCAATAAAACGCCAACTGCATAAAACTATTTTGGTAATGACTGAAATTTTACAAAAAGAAAAATATTTATTCTGCTCTCAAAGCTTCAATAGGTTGAATTTTGGCTGCTTTTCTAGCAGGAAAGAATCCTGCTAAAAGCCCAGCAAATATTAAGGCTGCTAATGCTTGTAATACCACACTAAATTCCACTTCTGGTTTTCTAAAATAATCGCTATCGGGAATGTATTTTTGAGCTAAAGCCAATAATCCAATTCCGAGCATCATGCCTATATAGCCTGAAAGTGCAGTAATAAAAACACTTTCTTGAATAATTAAAGAAACAATGCTGAATGGAGTTGCACCTAAAGCTTTTCTAATTCCAATTTCTTTGGTGCGTTCTTTCACCACTATCATCATAATATTACTTACACCAACAATTCCTGCTATTAAAGTACCAATTCCAATGATCCAAACAAAAATTCTGATGCCATTTATTAAGCCCATTATTCTTTTAAATTCAACCACGTTATTCCAAACAAAAACAGCTTTTTTATCTGCTGGATCAAAGTGGTGTTTTTGTGCTAAAAGTGTATAAACTTCGTCTTTAATTATTTCACTTTTATCCATATCCGATTCAGGTAAAGTAAAAATAATTTGATCCAATTTATTGTCGTTTCCAAACACTCTTTGAGAGGTGCTAATTGGAATATATGCCCTGCGGTTATCATCTGGCCCACCTGCATCTTTAAAAATTCCCACCACTTTAAAAGGAATTCCGTTGATGTTGATGAGTTTATTTATAGGATCTTCTTCTTTAAAAAGTTCTTCCACCACTTGCTTTCCAATGGCGCATATTTTCCTACATTCTTTAATGTCTAACTCGTTTACAAATCGACCTTTTACTAATTCAATTTTTTCAGCAAAAATCATATCGTAATTACAACCTTTGGTACTAAAACTTCCATAACGATTTTTGTAATTGTATTGGTTTACATCCCAAAGTTGTAAGCGAGGCGAAAGGTGTTCAATGGTTTTTACACTTTTTCCAATGGCTTCATAATCTTGATTGGTTAACTTAATATCGCGGCCAGGCTGAATGCCATCGTAAGCCAAAGAAGTACGGCCGTTATTGAACCAAACACTGTTTACAGCATCACGAGAGAACTGAAATTTAACACCATTTCCCAAACCATTTCCTGTTCCTAGCAAAACAATGAGCATAAAAATTCCCCAAGCCACACTAAAACCTGTTAGGAAAGTGCGGAGCCTATTCTTACGAATAGATGCAAATATTTCTTGCCATTTGTCTATATCAAACATTTTTTAAAAATAATAAAATTCGAAATAAAAATTCGAAATTGATTTTTTTGTTTTTTCGAATTTAGTCACGATAGTTATCGGGAATAATTATTCAAATTTACAATATAACTCCATCCTTCAACCTTATCGTTCTATCTGTCATTTCTGCAATGTCGTGTTCGTGGGTAACTATTACCACTGTAATTCCACTTTTATTGATGTCTTTTAAAAGACTCATTACTTCGTAACTAGTTTGTGTATCGAGCGCACCTGTAGGTTCATCAGCCAATATCATTTTTGGTTTTGCTATTAATGCTCGGGCAATGGCAACGCGTTGTTTTTGTCCGCCACTCATTTCATTGGGCATGTGGTTAGCCCAATCTTTTAGCCCCACTTTATCCAAATATTCTAAAGCAATTGCATTGCGTTTTTTGCTACTTATATTTTGATAATAAAGCGGCAAAGCCACATTTTCCATGGCATTTTTAAACGAAATCAAATTGAAAGATTGAAACACAAAACCAATGTATTGATTGCGCAATTTAGCTGCTTTGGTTTCGTTCAAATGTTGAATTAAAGTACCACCTAATCGGTATTCACCAGCATCGTAATTGTCTAATATTCCTAAAATATTTAAAAGTGTTGACTTTCCACTTCCTGATGAACCCATGATAGAAACCATTTCGCCCTCATTTACCTTCATGTCAATGCCTTTTAGCACCATCATTTTATTGTCGCCAATGGTGTACGATTTCTGGATGTTTTTTAGTTCTATCATTTTGTTATTCGCCAAATATAAAGTTAAGCCATTGATAGTTTTGTATGTTTACACAAACGGATAATTTTCACTATAAAACAAAAATAAAGCCCACCAAAAATTGATTATTGTTTCCTCAAATTTTAAATCGTTAATTTGTTTCAAATAAAATATATGAAATCCAATACTTTAAAAATTATTTTTTACCTAATTGTTGTTACTTTTATAGCATGCAATAAAGAAGCAAAAACGGTTTTACCAATATCTCAACCTGATGGATTGCCTTTTGAAACACAAGAAGGTAAAAATACTTTTGGTTGTTTTTTGAATGATACTTTATGGTTGCCTTATAACTCTAATTATGTAACTGCTCGATTTCAATATGATTCAATTTTATCAATTGGAGCTTATAACGTAGAAAGAAGCGAAGACATTGAATTTATAATTAAAATAAGCAAAACTGGGTATTATGAAATGGGAGAAAATGGGTTTTATAAGATAAGAATAAGTCGTTCGTTGGATGGTTTTTATAGTGAATATAAAATTTTAGAACCTAAAGGTTTAAACATAAATATTACTAAATTGATTAAACCTATTGCTCAAGTAAAAGGAATTATAAGTGGGAATTTTACAGCTAAGTTTTATAAAATAAAAAGCAACACTATAAATGAAATTGATTTAACAGATAGCATCGTTATTAAGAAAGCTGTTTTTGATATTGAGTTGAAATAAAACAAAATTTTTTACTAAAAAATAAAGCCCACCAAAAATTGATGAGCTTTATATAAAAAGAATCTTATTTTTTTAGTTAACTACTATTTTTTTAGTGGTTAACTTGCTATTTTCTTCCACTATCAAAATGTAGTTTCCTTTATTTAAATTTACGTTTATTGCATTTATTCCGTTCAATAAAGTCCTTTCATTTTGCCAAACAGTTTTACCAAAAACATCTATAATTTTAAGTTTTGCTGCACTGTTATTTTTCGATTCAAATGAAATATTGAAAGTTCCATTTGAAGGATTTGGGAAAATAGTAATGCCATTATTCTCATTATTTGACGTAATCAACACCATTTTACTTTTTGATGAAGTTCCATCAAAATCTATTTGATTCAATCGGTAATAAACTATTTGATTTTTTAAATCACTAAAAATGTTTTGGTCAGTATAACTGTAGTTTGAAACTACAATTGAATTGTTTTTACCTTTTACTTTACCAATTTTTTCAAAATTAATTCCATCAAATGAACGTTCAACAATAAAATAATCATTGTTTATTTCTGAAACAGTTACCCAATTTAAAATAGCATGATTATCTTTTTTAGTTCCTTCAAAACTGGTCATTTTTACTGGCACAGTTGAAGATGCAGTAATGTATGCTGTATCGTAAAAAGTACCACAAGAATTAGTATAAGAAGCTACATAAGCTCTAATTCCAGGAACTGTATATGGTCCAACTACAGTTCTGGCATTTGTATCAATTGATGTTCCTAAATAATTCCAGTTAAAACCAGCCATTGAGCCCGAAACTGGTGTTGAAACACCACTGTTTATTGCGTTAGGATTTTGTGGAGTTGTACCTGAGTTAACCCAACAGCTTGAAGTATTGTTATCAGCTGCATTTAGTCTATTTCCTGAGCTAGAAACTGCTGGTGTATTTCCACTCCAATCAGAAACCGTAACACCTGATGCTATAGGAAAAGCATAGGTTCCATAAACAGTTGCATCTATAATTGTACCCGACTGATTTTTTAGAATGTAACCTCTATTATCGCCAGTTGAACTATGTGTAACAGTATTTCCGGTATGGTAATAAAAGTTTGTTGGACTTGGAGTGCTTGAACCTAACTGACCTGTTGCTAAAATCATGGTTCCATTAGGACTAAATACTGTTCCTGTTGGGAAAGTTACTGTATGTTGTAATGTTGTGCCTGTCCATTCTTCCATTGTAAATCCTGCAATACTGCTGTTTGGAAAACCTGTAATTTCCACATAATCGTCTGCTGTTAAATAAGAAGGCCAACCTGCCGAAGGTGCGCCAGTTGTCACTTTGTAATGTGCAATTTCGCTAAAAAACACTCCTCCACCTGGAAAAATTGGTGAAAATGCTTCTAATAAAACAGTATCTAATGAACTGGTAACTGTTCTTGTTTTTGGTAATACTGAAAGTATTGGTTTTACTTCAAAAGGTACGGCTAAGTTCAGTGTATCATTTGTAATAATGCCATTAGTTGTAGAAGGTCTTATATAAGCACGAGCATTATAAAAACCTGGAGTCGACATGTTAAAGTTAGTTGCATAATAAGTTTTACTTAAACCTGCACCTAAAGTATCGGACACTAAAACAATACTGTCGGTTTTTGAAATTGGGCCACTTTGACTCCAAATAATGGTAAGCGGATTTACACTAAAATCAATGGTTGCACCAATTAAATTATTGATAACAATTTTGATTGTATCCGCACTGTTATAACACACACTCGATTTAGCAATACTAATATTGTTAATTGCAATATCGCTCGATAAACTAGTAAACTCTAATGCACCTAAATCAGGAGTGGCAGTTGATCTAATATTTCCACTTATGTCGTTTAAAACACCAACGGGCGTTCCAACATTGTCAATATTTGACGATAATGGAGTGATATTTCCTGTTGAAAGATTTACAAAAACTGGATCGGCTGAAAGCGAATTGGTATCTTTTAAAGTGGTAGTTTTCCAATCGGCTAAAGTGGTGGTATTAGCAGCCCAATAACCAACATAATTAGTTCCTGCAGTGGCAGTCATTGAAAAATCATTGTAGTTTGAACTAAACGAAGTAGAAGCAGTAGTTACATAAATATTGAATTTTATTCCAGTACCTGAACCGCCAATACTAAAGATATTATTGTATAGTTTATGGTTATCAGGAGCAGTACTCATAAAAATATTTCTATTGGCACCAGCACCAGTTGTAGCCAAAGCAATGGTGTTATGGTAAATATTTATTCTATCGCGAGTACCTAACAAATACATACCATAAATAGTACCAGTAGTATTGATATTATAAATAGCATTATTGATAAACTCTGTTTCATAACCTGTTGAATTAACAGATGTAGTAACATAAACAGGATAAGCAGTATAAGTGCCTGTTCCTGCATCGTGTATCTTATTGTTCAACACTTTAATATTTCTAGATGTTCCTAAATAAACTCCATAAAAAGTAGAAAGTCCTGTTCTTGTTAAACGATTAATGTCATTATTAGCAACTAGAATTGAATCACCATTTACAATATAAACACCGTATAAATAAAAATCTCTGATAATATTATTTTGAATCATATGTCGGCTGTTATTTAAATAACTAGCATTTCCAATAGCAGTAATACTATAATAACCACCTATAATTTCATTGTTTGTAATTATAATATTTTGTGCGTTGTTACCAACAGTAGTAGCAGCTGAAGCAGAACCAGATATTACAATTGCAGCGTTTGAAGCTCCTGTTGCAATTGTTCCTACGTTTATTTTGTTTCTATTAATGGTAATGTTTTGCGCTTGATTACCTATATAAATTCCAAATCCACTTAATGCAGTACCAGTTGCAGTTATATTAAAACTATCAATGGTTAAATACTGTGTTCCTAAAAACGAAATAATTGGAGTGGCCGAATTCTGAATTGTATTCCCATTTCCATTTAAAGTAATGGTGTTTGTTGCTGAAGTTCCAGCAATATTTCCAAAAGATACAGTTTCATTATAAGGCCCAGAGCCAGATGCAACGTTTATAGTTACAGCTCCACTTACGCCAACACATGAAAGTTCGGTTGCTAAATAACTCAAACTTTGGTAATTTGTAGATGATTGAGGAAGTAAACGATTGACTGTATAAGTTCCAGCCAAAGGCGATGAACTTGTAGTAACTTTTACAAAAGCTGAAGAATCGTAATTAGTTCCACAACCTACTCTACATCTGTACCAAGTAGTAACTGTTTGAGTATCTAAAGTTGACCTTGTAGTATCAATGGGCATTATTGAATATGGACCTGTTGAATCGGTAGTAGAGCGAAGCCATTGGTAATTTAAACCTATTCTAATTGAGTCGTTGGCTAACGATAAAAGAATAGGTTGACCACCACAAGCATAACCAACATTTGAAGTAGAAATACCTACTGTAGGCGTGCCACTACAAGCAATAGCAGGGTTAAAAATAATTTCACCAATCCAACCTCTAAGTGCAATAGTTGGTGCAACCGGAGGAATTCCTGTTCCGCCATAACCAATATTTGTTCCAGTAATTAAACTTACACCAGATGCTGTAACTGTAGTTGTACCAGCTGATAGAGAGAAATAACGCTGACCTAGGGCATAAACCAAAATACCATAAGTAGTGTTTGCAGGAACTATAAAACTGAAACCGCTTAGTAACGTTTGAGTAACTGTTGTTGTTATATTTGCAGTTGCACTAACCGATCCAGACGCTACTAAATTCCAACCATTTGCTGTAGTTATTGCAGCTGGAGCACCACTTACTGGTGTTGGGTTGTAGTACATTGAAACTGGTGAAGTTCCAGTTGTTCCAATTACTCCTTTTATTTCAGAAATAATAATAGGGTAACTATTGCTATTTTGTAAGTTAAATGTTACACCACCAGAACCATTATTGTTTAAAAATGTTCCTGTAGTGCTCAGCGTTTGTGCATTACTTATCAGTGATGTTACTACACCAATAAGCACAAAAACACATGTTTTGATTTTTGTAATTGTTCTTTTCATTTTATCCGTTTTTTATTGTTACAAAGAACGGATAAAAAATTATAACACAAAAAACTAATTTACACCAAAATTATAACTGAATCCTACCATTAAACCTCCGGGTTTCAATAAGTCCAAATCTCTTTTTCCTTTATCAGAAAAGTGAATGGTGTAATCAATATTTTCATGGCTTGCACCATCTACTAAGATAGAAAAGCCTAAATCTAACACCAATCTGTTACCACTTTTTCGCTCCCATTGGCGTTGAATTCCTAAATTAAACATCGTTGCTGCTGTTAAATCCATACTGATGTCTTTTTTACTTTTTATTCCAAAATCGTCTACTACTTCCAATTTAACAATTGCATCGTTAATACCACTAGCCCGTGAAATACTTAAAACAGGACACCAAGCATTTTTATCTATGGCATTAAACACCATTCCCAGAGCCACTTTACTTCCCCAACTTCCAACGCCAACACCAGCATCTAATATCAATTTATCATTTAATCGAATGCCCAATTTAAAACCAGCCAAGCCACAACTATTGTTTATACCAGTGCCAATACCAAGGTAAAAAGCTGGTTTTTTCTCAATAATTCCATAATCATTTATATTTTGAGAGTTACTGTTTTTAGCAAACAATAAAACCAATAAAATTGCTAAAAATTTTATACTTTTCATGTTTATTTCTTTTTAAATGACTAGTGTCCTCCTGCTATTTTCTTATCAAAATCTATACCTTGACTTTTCAATATTCCACTTACTTTCCATGCATAAAATGCTAAATAAGCAAAACATAATGCACCAATTACATAGCTATTTTGAATACCAATATTTTCAGAAACTACGCCTTGTAACCAACTTACAATTCCACCGCCCATAATCATCATAATTAAAAAACTACTTCCTTGACTGGTGTTTTTTCCTAAACCACTAATGGCTAATGTAAAAATACAAGGCCATAATGTGCTACAAAATAAACCTACACTTGTAAATGCGTAAACACTTGCCATGCCGCTGGTAGCCATTCCTGTAGCCAATGCTAAAATTCCTAAAACTGAAAATATTAATAACATTCTAGCAGGATTTCCTTTGCTTGCAATGTCGGCAGCAATCAATACCAAAATAATTAAACCGTAAACATAAAAAGGTGTTAAGTCGTGTTTTGCAACAGCATTTACAAATAGGAAAACACCAAAAGCCAAATAAGGAGCCACAAAACGAAGTATTTTTTGAGTATTCATGTTTTCGGTAAATGCTTCTACTGCACCAGTCCAACGGCCAATCATTAAACTAGCCCAATACAATGAAATATAAGGAGCAATGTCGCCAATTTCGAAACCTAATTTGCTTTCCATGTATGCAGGTAAATTACTTGCTGTTGAAACTTCAACACCTACATATAAAAATATGGCAATCATTCCCAATACTAATTGAGGATATTGCAAAGCTGAATTTTTAGCAGTTGTGTTATCAACTGACGATTCTTCAATTGCTTTTGGATGCTCGGGTAATGAAGAAAACTTCAATAAAACTGCTACCAATAAAAAAGCAATTCCTAAAACTAGGTAAGGAATTTTAACGCTTTCAATACTCAAATCGGTATTGCCAGAGGCAGCCGAACCAAAAATAGCAAAACTTACAATTAATGGTCCAATGGTAGTTCCCAAATTGTTAATTCCACCTGCTAAAGTTAATCGTTGGGATCCTGTAGTAATTGGTCCTAACGCAATAGCTAAAGGATTTGCCACTGTTTGCTGTAACGAAAAACCTAAACCAACAGTAAACAAACCAGCCAACATGAGTGTGTATGAACCAGTGTTAGCAGCAGGATAAAATAACAATGTGCCAAGTGCAGATATTACCAAACCTAAAGCCAATCCGTTTTTATAACCAATTTTGTTAACCAAATCTTTTCCAATTAACAATGAAATTCCCATGTAAATAAGCGAACCTACAGTGTAGGAAATATAAAAAGCAATGGACACAAACTGACTTTGACTTTGTGTTAAATCAAATGCTTTTCTGAATACTGGTATTAAAATATCGTTGCTGGCAGCCACAAAGCCCCAAAAGAAAAATACGATGACTAAAGGCACGAACTGCGCCCAATTTGTTTTTGAATTTTGATCCATTTTTTATAGTTTTATTTGAGGTCAAGAACGTAAAATATATTGAAAACAAAAAATAAATTTTTAAATCCTAAGTTTGTCTTCAAATAATTAGAAAAAACATGCAACTAAGCGAAGCCCAAAAACAAGTAGATGAATGGATAAAAACCATTGGTGTTAGGTATTTTAACGAACTTACTAATACTGCCATTTTAATGGAAGAAGTGGGCGAACTAGCCCGAATTATGGCGCGCAAATATGGCGAACAAAGTTTTAAGGAAAGCGATAAAAACTCAGATATGGCCGATGAAATGGCCGATGTACTTTGGGTGTTAATTTGCTTAGCCAACCAAACGGGAGTGAACCTCACCGAAGCTTTTGAAAAAAACATGGCTAAAAAAACCAACCGAGATGCCACCAGGCATTTGGAAAATGAAAAGTTGAAATGAAAAGGGCTGCTGGCTCCTGATAGTTATCGCATATGCGTCAACTTAATTGATGTTTTTTCTTGTAAACATTTATAAAAATTGAGTTCCAGAGGAACGAAACATTATGTAACAACGGTCCCGATAGCTATCGGGATTAACCCGTTGGAAAAACGAACATAGACTTTTATACGAAAACCCCTAAATATTTGCGCTAAGCCAATGGCTTAGCGCAAATATTTAGGGGTTTTCGTTGTGTTTATACTTTCCTTTAACCACCAGTTTCACTGGTGGCTATTCATATTAAACTCTACCGATAGCTATCGGTATGGAGTTTCTTTTTTTTTGCTTCTTAAGTTGACGCCTATGCGATAGCTATCGGGATGGCAACTAGCAGCAAGCTAAAGTAAATTTATATTGATTTTTTTGAAAAAAATTATTGCTCTCAATGAATTTTGAAAAATGCTGACTAAATAATTTATGAATAAAATAAAAAGAACAGAAACTCGTTATGGTTGAAAACTAAAATGAAACTATTTATGATAACAAAAAAAAGAATGCCCCTATTGATTGCAATTATTTGTGGTTTGGAAGTGTTAATTTATTTATGGTCAGCCTGGACATCCACTTTCCAAAGCAGTAATTATTTTGCAATTGGTCCAGAAACAATTTTTGACAAATGTGCGCGTCTTTCTGGCAGAATTTCATCAGTTATTATGCTTATTTCAATGTTATTTGTTGGTTATAATGGTCTAAAACAAATATACCGTAATGAAAAGAAATTGGATACCTTTCGTGTTTTTATCACCTTGTTTACATTTAATCATTTAATTCATTTTTTGTTTGTTTTTCTTCGTTTCAAAAACAACCATGCTACCATAAATATTGGTGAGAATTTGCAAGGTTTTATCACTTTTATTTGTATTGTTACAATTCCTTTTATACTCTGGACTTTTAAGCAATTAAATTGGGTGCTTTATTTGGCTATTATCCTGCATTTATTCAATGTCAGTTATTTTATGAATAAAACCTTTTTAAGCAAAATAAGTCCTGAACATCCAGCCTATCATAATCAGTTTGGAATAGTGGTTTTAACTGCGGCATGTATTTTTGTGCTATATAGTGTTTATAGCGATTACAAAAGAAACGCAGTAGTTGGGAAAGTATAGTTTTAAACAACTTAACTTATTATTACCTCGTAATAACGTTTTGAATGAACCATGTTGTTGGTATTGCTTCGCTAAAATACCAACATTAGAGAATGCAGCAACATAATTTATCAATCATCAATTCATTCAATTCTCTAATTATTCAATTTGAAAATGAATATTAATCCACCCCTAAAAAATCCTTTCATCTTCCTAATATTGAACTTTAACTGTCATTATATCAAGTTCATCAAAATTATATATTTAATGGTTGTAACAAATTTCATATTTGTACCGTTTAAGTGATTACAAAATACAAAAACCATGAAAATAAAATTGTTTATACTAATATTTGGCGGATTAACTTTAGGCACATTTACCAAAGGTTGTGGCAAAGCTAACAAAGCTGAAAAACCAACCACTGAACAGCAAGACGAAAGCAAAACAAAAAAATTATAATAAGTCAGAGTGTAAGCTTATATAATATCTCTTCATAAGATTTAAGTTACCTACAAAAGCCGATTTTCAAGCAATTGAAGTCGGTTTTTTGTTGTTTAAAAACAGTTTGTTTCCTTGTAAATGAAATATAAGTTTGCACAGCAATTTAAAAGGGTTTTTTATGAAAAAAATATTGGTAATAGGCGCTGGTCTTTCGTCATCGTACTTAATAAAATATTTATTGGCAAATGCCAAAAAGGAAAATTGGCAAGTAACTGTTGCCGATCAAAGCATTGATTTAGCTAAGCAAAAAATTGGAAAAAGTAAACAAGGAATTGCTTTAGCATTTAATATAACCAACCAAAAAGAAAGGGAAGAAGCCATAAAAAATGCTGATTTAGTGGTTTCGCTTTTACCTCCTACTTTACATATTATAGCTGCACAAGATTGCATTACATTTAAAAAGAATTTGGTAACGGCTAGTTATGTAACTCCACCAATGCAAAGTTTACATAATGAAGCTTTAAAAGCGGGAGTATTGTTTTTAAATGAAATAGGTTTAGATCCAGGAATTGATCATTTGTCGGCCATGGAAATGATTCACAAAATACAAAAGAATGGCGGAGAAATTGTATCATTCAAATCGTTTTGTGGCGGCTTGGTAGCTCCTGAATTTGATACCAATCCTTGGAATTATAAATTTACTTGGAATCCTAGAAATGTAATATTGGCAGGACAAGCAACAGCACAATATTTGGAAAATGGCTTAATAAAATTTATTCCACCAAACAGAATTTTTGAACAAACCGAAACCATAAATATAACCAATTATGGACTATTTGAAATGTATGCTAACCGCGATAGTTTAAGTTACATAGCACCTTATGGATTACAAAATGCATCTACTGTTATGCGCGGAACTTTGCGTAAAAAAGGATTTAGTCAAAGCTGGAATTTACTGGTAAAATTAGGCCTAACCGATGATAGTTTTAACATACAAAACAGTGCGAATTTAACCTATCGTGACTTGGTAGCTTCGTTTATAAGTGGTGCTAATAATAGCAATGTAGAGGCTACATTTTGTGCCTTTTTAAATATTGGAAAAGCCAGCAAAGATTTTAAACGTATAAAGTGGTTAGGGCTTTTTACCAATGAAATAATAGGAATAGAAAATGCTACACCTGCCCAAATTCTTCAACATTTATTACAACAAAAATGGTTTTTGGAAAAAACCGATTTAGACATGATTGTAATGAAACATGAAATAGAATTTACAAAAAAAGTTGGAAGTAAAATTGAAAAAATAAACAGCACTTTAGTAGTAAAAGGCGAAGATAAAACCTACACAGCCATGGCTAAAACAGTGGGATTGCCAATGGCAATAGCTTGTAAATTAATATTGCAAAATAAAATAAAAGCCAAAGGAGTTCAAATACCAATATCACCAGAGTTTTATGAACCAATTTTAGCCGAATTAGCTAAAAACGGTGTGGTGTTTTTGGAAGAATAAAGATTGGATAAGGAGTGAAAAAATCACTCCTTTTTTTATTCAAAATTGATATTATTAGAAGTAACTGTTAAAGTTCCACCACTAATCCAACCACAGTTTTGAGCTATTAGTCCTATATCCTCCAGTTTATTTGGCTCTATGATTGAATAGTTTTGAAATTGCCAAATATTAGCTCCCGAAATATAAGTAATGGTGTAATCAAACAACATTTTTTTAGCTGTAGTATTTTGAATCATTAAATTTACCTTGCATTTGGGTTTTAGTGTTTTGCAATTAGCCTCTTCGTACGATTCTAATTCTTGTAAAAACTTAAAAATAGCCACCACAGGTTGGCTTCCAGCCGATGACTTTAAGTCGTTAAGCGAAATACTTCTTATTAAACTTGGCAGTTTTGTAGGCGTACAATTCTTATTTGATAAAGTTGAATTTACAGTGTCTTCTTTTACACAGCCTACTAATAAAGTGGAAAATACTAGCGCAGCTATTAACTGCGCTAGTTTCAAATTGTTTTTCATAAATTTTAATTTTGTTCAATTGCAAATCTATTGCATCAATTGAATTAATACGTGGCGGTATTTGAGTTTAAATAGCTTTTAGTCTAATAGATTCCTAGTTAACACCAAAATTGTATTCATTTTTATTCAAAATATACAATTGATATCAAAATTTATACTAAGTGCTATTTTATTAACAGCTGTACTAAAAAGAAGGAATTTGAAACTTAAAAAAAACAAATATTCTGATAATCAATTGAAAACAAATTATTGTAACAAATTGAGAATTAACTTTTGTTTGTTTATTTCACCATAAATCATTTAAAAAAACAACTGCGACAATATGGTAAAGAAGCATTTATATAATTTAAATGGAAGTACAGAATAAAATACAAAACCACTTAACAGTAAAAGTTATTTTATTTTTGATATTCAATTCGTCCGACTACAGTAAGTAAAGCTAAACAATAGCAGTCGTTGAGCTTGTTGAAATGTTTTTCCTATTGCTAACAACAGTGATTTTTGAATATTTATATATAAAAATCAATTTATGCTTGTTTTTATATTAATTGCAAAACAATAAAGTTAGTTATGATCAATTTATTTAAACTATTAGGAACACTTATAATACTAATAATTAGCACACTAGTTAGTGCTCAGGTTAACAATAGTTATTTAAACCAATCAATAAGCGTAAACGAAGCCGATAGCGGGAAATTTGGTTTTTCGGCAACCGTGTTTAATTACCTTCGTAATACCGAATATTTTAACGAAATAGAGTTAGGAAGAACGTTATTTGGTTATCAGGTGATTCCTTCGTTATCCTATCAACCAAATAGAAATATAAAAATTCAAGCAGGTGTTTTTGTGCGCAATGATTTTGGTGGTGAAACCAGTGTAATTCCTACTTTTACTGTTAAAACTAAATACAAAGATTTAGAAATGCTTTTTGGTACTTTAGAAGGAGCTACAAGCCATCAAATTATTGAACCCATGTTCGACATAGCAAGAAATATTGAACATCCACTAGAAAACGGATTTCAGTTAAAATACCAAAAACCAAAAACATATTTAGACATTTGGATAAATTGGGAAAAATTCATTGAGCGTGGCTCACCTTATAAGGAACAATTTACCGCAGGCATAAATTATACACAACTGCTAAATAAGCCTAATAACAATTTTAAAGTTTATACGGTTTTACAAGGTATGTTAAGCCATGCTGGTGGACAAATAGATGCTGATTGGGTAAATAAATTAACCATGCGTGCTAACTATGCTTTGGGTTTTAAAACCAGTTATGAAATTACTAAAAATCAAAAAGTAGTTTTTGATACATATTGGTTAGGCTATAAGGATACTGGCGATACTTTGGTGTTTAAATATAAAGATAATGGTGCTGCTTTTTACAGCAATATTTCATACCAATACAGCAACCTTCAATTCATGTTGAGTTATTTTGAAAGTAGTTATTTTATATCGCCACGCGGAACGGCTATTTACCAGTGTCAGAGCATTGATAATCCAGCCTATAAAACTTATGGTAGAAGTTTAATTATTCCAAGAATTATGTATAACAAAACCTTGTTTAATCAATTACAAATGAGTGCAAGGTTTGAACCAGTTGTTGACATTCAAAATCATATTTTTGATTATTCATATTCGTTTTACTTGAAATATTATTTTGAAAAAACATTTCGTTAAATTTTATATTTTAGTTTACTTTGAACATTCAATTTTTACAATACAAAACACATGAAGAAAATAGCAATTTTTAGTATTTTAATTTTAGCAGGCTTTAGCCAATTATTTGCTCAAGACAAAAAAGAAGGGCCAAAAGCCGAAATATTTTTTGAGAATACTACGCATGATTTTGGAACCATTTGGGATGGAGCACCAGCAGAATACAGTTTTGAATTTACAAATAAAGGAAAAGCACCATTAATATTAAGTAATGTGCAACCAAGCTGTGGCTGTACCGCTCCTAGCTGGCCTCGCGAGCCAATTATGCCTGGCCAAAAAGCAAAAATTACTGTAGTTTATAGTGCAGGTTCGTTAAGAAGTGCATTTACAAAAACAATTACTGTAGTGAGTAATGCAAGCAATAACAACCTAATATTAACCATAAAAGGTATTGTTAAAGATAAACCACGTGATCCAGTTTCGCCAGTTAAAACACAACCTGCCGAAGGAGGTTTTTAAAACACAAAGGATTGTTTTTAAAAAAAAAATTTGAACCACATAGGTACATAGAAAACATAGCAATATACTATGTAACCTATGTTTCTTTGTGGTTTTTTATTTTACTATTTATAAGATGTAAGAAAACTTGAATGGTAGCAAAGTTGTGGTCATGTCGATCGAACACTTGGTCATGTCGAGCGAAGTCGAGACATTGTTCATTTTAGGATTCATATTATTCCTCACTTTTTTCACTCCAAATTCCGCATTAGCGATAAATCCCATTTTTTATTCGAATCATAATGAATAAATCCTTGGCTAACTGTTAGCGGACTATCAATATTATTTTTATATAGACTCCCAGTTCCTAATCCTTGTGGCATTTGGGTATTTAAATTGCTGCAAAATTGAGCAATGGCATTTAAACCAATATTACTTTCTAAGGCCGAAGTAATCCACCATTTAATTCCTAGTTCATTGGCTTTATTTATCCAAAACTCACTCTTTGCAAAACCACCAATTAGGGTTGGTTTCAAAATAATATATGGTGGTTTGATAAACTGCAAAAGTGGTTTAATATCCTGCTCCCTCAAACCTATCAATTCTTCGTCAAGCGCTATAGGAATTGGCGATTTGGCGCAGACTTCTTGCATAAAATCAAGCTGTTTTGCTTTAATAGGCTGCTCAATGCTATGTAATTCAAAACGCTTTAGTTCATTCAGTTTTTCAAACACATCAGCATTGGCAAATGCACCATTTGCATCCGTTCTAATTTCTAATTTAAAAGCGTTGTACCTGCTACGTATTTTTTCTAAAAGTCTGCACTCTTCGTCAAAATCCAATGCTCCAATTTTAAACTTAATGCAATTGAATCCCGCTTCTATTTTTTGTGATGCTTCTTCCAGCATTTCATCGGCTTTATTCATCCAAACCAAACCATTTATAGGAATTGGTTTATTAAGAATAAAATCATTTTCAAAAATTTTTCTTTTGCCACCAAATTTCAAATCAGCTAAAGCGGTTTCAATGGCAAAAAGAATAGACGGCCAGTTTTCTAGGTCTATATCTTCCAACTTAAAACCATTGTTTAATTGGTCTAAAACTAATTGCAAATAAGTTTCAAAATTTTCAACAGCATCAATGCTTAAACCTTTAAGTGGAGCTGCCTCACCAATTCCTATATTTTGAGTTAAAGCATCCGTTTTTATAATATAATAAACAGTATGCGTTTGCATACTTCCACGACTAGTGGTAGCCGTTTTGTTAAATTCAAGAATGTGTTTTTTATAAGTAAACAATGTTATTATATATTTATTAGCTCTTAGAAGCTATCAGTTCTTTTTGCTTATACCAAATGCGTTTTTGGGATTTAATACCAAATACCCATATAATTTTATATTACAAATGTATTGCTTCAATGAACATAAAAAAAGCTGCTTTTTTAAGGAGCAGCTTTTTGGGTAACTATTTTATAGATTAATGTTCGTGATTAGCGTGATGTTCGTGATTATGCGATTCTACAATTTTCATAAACTCCTCTTTGCTTACTTCTTTTTCTTCAATAGTAATTAAGCTTTTTACAGCAGCATTTACTTTAATTTTTACAGCCGAATTAATCATTTTGCTTCTGTAATCTTCTTTCTTTAAACTTGGCTCTATTAATTGATTAATTAAGTCTTCGTTTAGGCCACTCATTGAATAACCACCAAACATTTGCTTGGTATATTCAACTGCAGCTGCTCTAATATCAGCTTCTTCAATTTTTATTTCATTAGCAGTCATTATTTTTTCTTCTACCAAATGATTTTTCAAATAATTGGCTTCAGGCAAATAAGCAGTTTCTATGTTTTCAGCATTAAACTTATCAGCATATCTGTCCATTAACCAACGTTTTAAAAACTCGTCAGGTAAAGTAACATGGTGCTTAGCTACTAAAGTATCCATCATGTTATGTTCTAACAAATGGTCGGCTTGTCCAACATAAAAACCTTTAATATCTTCACTAATTTTAGCTCTTAATTCTGCTTCAGTAGTAATATTTCCTGGACCGTAAGCAGCATCAAATAACTCTTGGTTAATATCGCCTTCAATATTGCGTTTTATATCCACTACTTCAAAACTAAAGTTAGGATTTAAGTCGGCTATACCCACTTTAGCCACACCTAAAGCATGACTCATTTCTTGTTCATCGTTATTGAATAACGTAAAAATATTAACGGTTGAAGTAGCGCCTTTGCTTATTCCAGTAAGTAATGCTTTTGCTTCAGCATTAGTAACTACCGATAATAACATTGGAACATTATCAGCTTTCACACCACCTTCTAGTTCAGTTTTGTCGTCAGCTAATTCCACCAAGTTTAGGTAAACCATGTCGTTGTCTTGCTCTGCAATAGTAACGTCTTCTAATTTACCAAAACGCTTGCGCATTCTTTCAATTTCTTCGGTAACTTCAGCATCATCTACGCTAACAGTGTAGCGAGTAAACACATCGCTTTTACCAATATTTAAATCAAATTCAGGAGCAATTCCTATATCAAACTTAAAGTTATAGTCAATTCCTTTTTCTATTTTTTCAACTAAAGTATCTTGATTTAAAACTGGTTCACCCAATAAATTTACTTTGTTTTCGGTAATATAATTGTGTAAACCATTAGAGGCTAAAGTATTTATTTCTTCTAATAAAATATTGTTTCCAACTTGTTTTTCAATCATTCCCAAAGGAGCAGTTCCTGGTCTGAATCCGGGTATGTTTACTTTTTTTCTATAATCTTTTAATTTTTTGTCATAAGTAGGCATGTAATCTGCACTGCCAATTTGTATTGAAATAGTGCCGTTTAAAGCATCTTTTTTATCAAATGTTACGTTCATTGTATTTATTTTATTCTCTATTTATAGTTCATTGTTAAAAAAAATAAGACTGAAATATTAGTTCCAGTCTTATTTCATTTTTCTTTTAGTGCGGATGAAGGGACTCGAACCCCCACGTCTCTCAACACCAGATCCTAAGTCTGGCGCGGCTACCAATTACGCCACATCCGCAAAAAGGACTGCAAATGTAAAATTTACCATAACAAATACAACAGTTATTTTCTTATTTTTTGTCATAACAATTTAAAAGATCACAAAACAATAAAACACATGTAAGTTTTTGCAGGGAAAGATTATGGTCAATTTTTCTTTCGAATTTCTTTTTCCGAATTTCGATTTTATAAAATTTGTTTATGATTGCATCAATAAAACAAACATAAATGGCTGAACCTTTAAAGAATTATTACAACCAGGAATTGATGGAAAAATTGGCTAAAAGTATAGCAATATATCATCAACCTTTTAACCAATCAAAATTTGTTAGTAGTGTATTTAACAATGAATGGGATAATAAAGAATTGAAACAACGAATGCGTCATATAGCAAATTGTTTACATCAAGCTATTCCTTTGCCTTACGCCAAACAAATAGATATTTTAAAAAATACTGCTCCACATTTTACAGGTTTTTTAGCTATGGTATTTCCCGATTTTGTAGAAGTTTATGGATTAAATGATTTGGAAATTTCTATTGATGCATTGACACATTTTACCCAATATTCGAGCAGTGAATTTGCTGTACGACCATTTATAATTAAATATCCAACCCGCATGATTGAACAACATTTGACGTGGAGTAAACACAAAAATTACCATGTTAGGCGTTTGGCCAGTGAGGGCATTAGGCCACGATTACCGTGGGCTATGGCTTTACCCGAGTTTAAAAAAGACCCTACTCCTATTATTCCAATATTGAATAATTTAATAACCGATGACCATGAATATGTAAGACGAAGTGTGGCTAATTGTATCAACGATATTTCTAAAGATCATCCACAAATTGTTTTACAAATAATAAATAAATGGCAACATAAAACGGAAGAAATTGATTGGATTTTAAAACATGCCAGTCGTGGTTTGTTAAAAAAAGGGCATTCAGAAATACTGAATTCGTTTGGGTTAAATGATCAAATAAAAACCGAACTGAATTATTTACAAATTGATAAAAATAACATACAAATTGGTGGTGCTTTAAAATTTAAATTTGGAATAACATTATTAGAAAAACAGGACACAAAAGTTAGGTTAGAATACAAGGTTTATTATGCTAAAGCAAATGGCAAACAATTACCAAAAATATTTCAAATAGGTACTTACACACTCAAGCCAAATGAAGTATTTGAGGTGAATAAAAAACAGGTATTTGCTAATTTAACTACCCGAAAACATTATGTTGGGCTGCACAAAATTTCGATAGTAGTGAATGGAAAAGAAATGGGAAATATTGAATTTGAAATGATTGATTAAAGATGAAAATTTGCCTTGCTAGCGCACGAGAAAAAATCCGAAACGCTGGTTCAGGCATTTGATGTGGACAATCCAACAAAAGCAAATTAAAAATAATGCTTGTTTTGAAGTAAATTTATTTTGGTAATTCTTGCAAAACTTTTGTTCTGTTTTGTTAAGAGCGACTACCCAACTATCCGTAGTCTGAAGCCAAGCTTTGCGGGTAGCGACTACGGATTTAAAATGAGTAAAGAGTCTCCAGACTCGTTTAAATTAGCCCGTGTCGGAGACACTACATTCATTGATAATCCGTAGAGCGCTTTGCTTACTCTACGGATAGTTTAGAGTATGGATTCGACAAGCTCACCATGACAACAAAAATGACTGTCACCCTAAACTTGTCGAAGGGTCAAAAATCACAGCTCAAAAATCCTACATCCTAAATTACTTACCCGTGCTTCCGTATCCTCCAGCGCCCCTATTGGTTTCACTGAGTTCGGTGGTGGTTTCCCAAATGGCAGTTTCGTGTTTGGCTATTACCATTTGCGCTATTCTTTCACCCGATTTTATTTCAAAATCTTCAGTTCCAAAATTTATCAATAACACTTTTACTTCACCTCTATAATCTGCGTCAATAGTACCTGGGCTGTTTAAAACTGTAATGCCATGTTTAAATGCCAAGCCGCTTCTAGGTCTTACTTGTGCTTCAAATCCTACCGGAATTTCCATGAATAATCCTGTTGGAATAATGGCGCGTGTATTTGCTTTTAAAATAATTGATTCTGGTAAAAATGCACGTAAATCCATGCCCGCAGCATGTGCAGTTTCATAAGCTGGTAATTCGTTATTAGAAGTATTGATAATTTTTATTTTCATATATAAAAATGGGGTTTTTGTAGTTAATAATTTATTATAGTTTACTTAGTTCTGAAACATTTCGACAAGCTCAATGTCCGCGGTCGTTGAGCTTGTCGAAACGAATTTAAAATAAAATAACCTAAGTTGAACGACATTGGTTAATAATTAATGATTGTGAATGGTTTTAAAACGTTTTTCTACAATAAATGCCAATGCAAAAAACGATAAAAGCAAAATGGTGTTGATGCTATATAAAATAAGCGGTTCAGGGAATAAATCGTTCATCATTTTTCCTATATAAAAAAGCAATAAAGCAAAAAAGGTGTAACCAATAAATTTCTTTACATGGTATTCTATTGGGTAATATTTTTTACCTAATAAATAGCAAGCCACCATCATACTAAAATAGCAAATAAATGTAGCCCAAGCCGAGCCTGTATAACCATAAATTGGAATCCAAATAAAGTTTAAAACCAAGGTAATAGCTGCGCCAAATAGCGAAATATTTGCACCTTTTTTGTTGTTATCGGAAAGTTTGTACCAAATAGATAAGTTATAATAAATGCCTAAAAACATATTGGCCAATAAAAGAATGGGAACCACATGCAGACCAGCATGGAATTTTACATCAATATATTGTTTAAACACATCGATAAATAAGGTAACAACAAGGAATAATGCCAAACAAATAATCACAAAATAATCCATTACTGTGGCGTAAATGGTGCGTTTGTCGGTAGTTTTTGAATGACTAAAAAAGAATGGTTCGGCAGCAAATTTAAATGCTTGAACAAACAACGTCATTAAGATAGCCAATTTATAATTAGCTGCATAAATTCCGTTCATTTCATTGGCTAAACTTACATCGGGATATAAGTATTTTATAAGCACTCGGTCTAAAGTTTCATTAATCATTCCTGCAAAGCCAACAATGATTAATGGTGCACCATAACGCACCATTTGTTTCCAAACTATGGCATCGAAACCTAAGCGTATTTTTTTGATTTCAACAAACAATAATGGAATGGTAATAATGCACGCAATTAAATGACTAATGAACACATATTTTATACCTACTTGTCCATCAAATAAAGGAATCATGATGCCTTTGTTTTGCATATATGGCCCCAATAATAAGAAATATAAATTGAACAGAATACTAGTAAAAATATTGATGTTTTTTACCACAGCAAATTTTAGCGCTTTGTTTTGTTGCCTTAAATAGGCAAAAGGCAACATCGTGATTGCATCTAACCCAATTATTAGCGCAAAATAAACGATGTATTCTGGGTGATTTGGATAACGAATTAATGCTGCAATTGGTTCAGCAAAAAACATAAAACTCAGCATGAAAATTACAGAACTAACAATAACAGAAGTTAAAGCAGTAGAAAATACTTTAGGATTATCTTTATTGGTATTTGAAAACCTAAAAAAAGCAGTTTCCATTCCGTATAAAAGTAACACATTGAAAAAAGCTACGTAACCATACATTTCCGATTGTGTGCCAAAATCGGCTGTTGAAAAAAGTTTTGTATGTAACGGCACTAACATAAAATTAATGGTGCGTCCAATAATAGTGCTTAAGCCATAAACAGCCGTTTGTGAAGCTAGTTTTTTTAATGAACTCATTCGTTATTCTTGCTCTTTTTGTTTGGTTGAATTGGCTATACTTTGTTGGATGTATGCTACTGTAAAATCGTAAACTAATTTGTAGGCTTCGTTGTATTTACTTAAAGAAACAGCGCTGGCTTTATCATCTATATCGTGGTAAAAATGGTAATCGCCCATGAGGTAAAAAAAGAAAGATTTTACGCCTGCTTCGGTAAAATAATAATGATCGCTGTTTTGGGCTTTTCCTCTCGAATTAATATTTGGTAAATAATTTCCTTGCTCATTTAGGTACTGCAATAATTTAAATTCTGTTGGAAATTCAGTAGCATTCACAGCAGTCATACCTTTATCGCCAGTTGCCATCAAATCTAAATTTAAAAGCATGGCCATTTTATTTAAAGGAATACTAGCGTTTTGGGTATAATAATAAGAACCTAAAAGTCCAGCTTCTTCGCCAGCAAAAGCTATAAAAAGTACAGAATAATCCAACGGATTTTTAGCAATATTATTCATCAAATCAAGCATCATGGCAATTCCACTTGCGTTGTCGTTTGCACCCGGAAAAATGGCTTCGCCAAACATTCCTAAATGGTCGTAATGAGCAGTAATTACAATGAATGAATCGGGATATAATTTACCTTTTACACTTGCCATCACATTTTGAGTTGAATGATCAACAGAAACCGATTCAATGTCAATTTCCATTTCAATCATGGTGTGTTTGATGGCATTTTTTTGAATATAAATAATTGGAAAATTGGCTCTTTCTGTTGCTACTGTCCAAGTAAATTTATCTTGTTTATCTATAATCAAACCTTTGGCGCCAATGGTATTTTTCAAAACACTTTCGGCCCTGTCGGCATGTACAAATTTTTTATTTTGAATGCCAGTAACCACTATAAAACACCTACGAAGTGATTTTTTTAAAAATGTTTCAAAAGCAAAATTATTATCAATGGTTGCAGAATCAATATATAAAATATTGAATTTCCCTTTTATAGTTGGGCAACCCGCATTTACTATAAACTCTCGTCCTGCTTCTAAACCAACCGCATCAATATTTAAAAAAGTTTCACCAGGAAAAGTAATCACTGGAAAACCAAATGTTTGAAAATAATCGATGGTTGGAGAACCCAAGCGGTTTTTTCTAAAACTTTCTGCTATAAATCTGGCTGCTTTTTTATCGCCATCTTTTACATAACCTCTGCCAGCATAATCATCGGAACATAATTTTTCAATGACTTGTTTTGCGTATTCTTTGTTTTGAGCTTTTGAAATAATTGGCAATGAACAATAGGCAATAAGCAAAACGCAATTGATAATTGACAAATTGCTTTTAGAATTTAAAAAAGAAATTTTTAAGCAAAAAAAATCCTTTGAAATAGTTTTTATACTCGTTCTAAGGATTCTCATTTTATAAAAATAATTAATTAAAGTGCTACAACAGTGTATTCGTAGCTTTCCATAATTAGGTTAGCCAACAATTTGGTGCAAGCCGTTTCTACCATAGCTTTAGCATCGGTTTCGTTAGCTGCTTCTAACTCTAAAGTAATGTGTTTGCCAATTCTTACATTGGCAATGGTAGGCAATCCAATATTAGGCATTGAACCTGTAACTGCTTTTCCTTGTGGATCTAATAATGCCTTGTGAGGCATAATATTTATGTGTGCTGCGTATTTCATTTTTTAGTTTGAAAATTATTATAAATTGAAAAAAGGATGTATAAAATAATGCTGATGTTTATTCCCAAATATC
>JBMOGB010000035.1:0-24060 GCA_049318585.1 Bacteroidia bacterium
TCCAAAGTAACGCAGGTGGTGCTTGGGATAATGCTAAAAAATCGTTCGAAAAAGGTGTAATGATTAATGGTGAAATGTTCTACAAAAAATCGGAGCCACATAAAGCTTCAGTAACTGGTGATACAGTTGGAGATCCTTTCAAAGATACTTCGGGTCCTTCTATGAATATTTTGATAAAATTAATGTCAATCGTTTCTTTAGTAATTGCTCCTTACATTGCAGTTCAAGGTGGTTTAACTAATAATGAAGGAATGGTAAATGGTGCAAAAACTGAATGTTGCGCTATGGATTCAATGGATATGGATCATTGCGGAATGATGGGTAATTGCGATATGGAAAAATGTATGACCATGAGCAAAGAAGAATGTGCTGCTTATTGCGATAGCATGAAATGCACTCCTGAACAAAAAGATATGTGCCAAAGTATGTACGGTGCCGATGGTAAATTTGACGAATCGAAATGCAAAGAAATGTGCAAAAGCAAAATGCACAGCGATTGTATGGAAGGTTGCGATAAAGGTTGTAAAACAGAAGAAGAGTGCATGAAAAGCTGTGGCGATGCTTGTGTAACCTCACACAAAGAAGCCAAAGCTTGTTGTGCAGAAGGTGAAAAAGATGGCAATTGCAAAGACAAAAAATAATAATAACACATTTTATTCCATAAAAAAACACGCTCTCGAGCGTGTTTTTTTGTGGGAGAATACTAATAATAATTTAGTCCAATCTACTTGTTCTTTTTTACCAATACTTCTTCAAAAAATAGTACCATAACTAATGCTATGAAACGATTTTTGTTCATTGTCTTGATAAAAAACACTTCGAATCTTTGAACTAAATTATAAGCGCATTTGGTATAATATGGTTTTCTA
This sequence comes from Bacteroidia bacterium, assembly GCA_049318585.1. Taxonomy (GTDB): domain Bacteria; phylum Bacteroidota; class Bacteroidia; order UKL13-3; family UKL13-3; genus JAAFJM01. The sequence goes on from JBMOGB010000035.1 coordinate 870, forward strand.
TTTCGTATAAAAATATTTTATTTCAAATACTTTGCAATTTCTTCGCTTAAAGGTTCGGTACCACTAGGAAAATACTCAACAAATTTTCCATTTTCATCAATTAAAAACTTGCCAAAATTCCATTTTACAGTAACGTCTTTTACCCCATTATTTTCTTTGTTAGTTAACCATTGGTAAACTGCGTGTTGATCTGTTCCTTTTACACTAATTTTTTCAGTTAAAGGAAATGTAACTCCATAGTTTTTTTTGCAAAAAGTAGCTATTTCATCAGCACTTCCCGACTCTTGCGAAAGAAATTGATTACATGGAAATCCTATAATTACCAACTTCTCTTTGTTGGCTTCATAAAGCTTTTCTAATCCTTCGTATTGCGGTGTATAACCACATTTACTTGCCACATTTACCAATAGCACTTTTTTGCCTTTAAATTGACTAAAATCAATAGTAGTTTTTCCGTCTAGTGATTTGATTGACAAATCGTAAAAGCCTTTTCCTTTTACAGTATTTTCGGCTTTTCGGTTTTTAAAACTGTAAAACACAAATGCCCCAATTGACAGCACAGATAAAGTAATAATTATTGTTTTCATTTTCATTTTTTCATTTAATTTATAATGCTAAAATTGTTTCTTTTATTTCGTCCATTTGCCACTGTGGTGTGCTTGTAGCTCCACAAATGCCAATGTTTTCGTTTTCATTGAACCACTCTTTTTTGAGTTCATTTTTATTACTAACAAAAAAAGTGTTTGGATTGTTTTCCTTACAAACATCAAAAAGCACTTTTCCGTTCGATGATTTTAAACCAGCAACAAAAATTACTTTATCAAATTTTTTTACAAAGGTGGGTAATTGAACATCGCGGTTACTTACTTGCCTACAAAGTGTGTCATTAAAATCAACTTCAATGCCTTTTTCTTCCAAAGTAGTTTTAAGTTTATATAAGTTTTTAGTGCGTTTGGTAGTTTGACTAAAAAGTTGTAGTTTTTTAGGTAAATCGTGTTTTTCTAATTCATCAATAGTTTCAACAACAATAGCATCACCATTGGTTTGACCAACTAAACCTTTTACTTCTGCATGTCCATGTTTTCCGTAAATTAGTATTTGTTCATTGTCGTTATAAGCTTCGCGAACACGGTTTTGTAATTTTAAAACCACAGGACAACTAGCATCAACCAATTCAATATTGTTTTCCATGGCCAACTTATAAGTTTCGGGTGGTTCGCCATGCGCCCTAATTAGCACTTTCTCGTTTCTAATGATTTTCAGTTGCTCGTGGTCAATTATTTGCAGGCCTTTTGCTTTTAACCTGCTCACTTCTTCATCGTTGTGAACTATATCGCCAAGGCAATATAATTTACCTTCAGCTTCTAAAATATCTTCGGCCATAGAAATGGCAAAAACCACCCCAAAGCAAAAACCTGAATTATCGTCAATTTCTATATTTACTTTCATAAAACTTTACAATATTAAACTTTTATACTGCTATTTAGTTTTAAGCACTAAAAAAATATAAAATGTAAGATTTTTGATTTCTTATATTTTAAATACCAATAATTTATAATTGAAACTGAAACTATTATTGATTGTTTAAAAAAAATTCCAAGATTTCTGTAAACAATTAAAAAAATAAATTTAATATTGAAAGTAATTATTTATCCAATTTAAAATGAGCGAAAAAATGATAAACATATTGATGGTTGAGGACGATGAGGTAGATATAATGAATGTGAGAAGAGCATTCAAAAAAAACAATGTAACTAATCCTTTACATGTAACAAACAATGGAATAGAAGCATTGGAATATTTAAAGGAATTAGATGAAAAAGCACCTTTAAAAATGCCTAAAATTATTTTGCTTGATTTGAATATGCCTAAAATGGGCGGAATAGAATTTTTACGCGAATTGCGAAAAATTGAGCATTTGAAAACAATTAGTGTTTTTGTAATGACTACTTCGAACGAAGACAATGATAAAGTAGAAGCTTACAATTTAAATGTGGCTGGTTATATTTTAAAACCATTGTCAATGGATCAATTTATGGATGTAGTAAGTACGCTAAATAGCTACTGGAAATTGTGTGAATTTCCAGCATAATTTTTATTTTCTAAAATAATTAATTGAAATAATTATGCAATCAGAAAAGTATAAATTATTATTAGTTGATGATGATGATATTGATATCATGTCGTTTCAGCGTGCTTTAAAAAAAACAGGCTTAAACTACGATTTAGATATTTGTAAGGACTCAACGGAAACCCTTGAAGTAGTTACTAAATTCAAATATAATTGTATATTTTTAGATTATCTTTTACCTGGTGTAGATGGGTTAGAGTTACTAAAAAAAATAAGGGAGCTAAAAGTGTTTACTCCTATAGCAGTTATGACATCGCAGGGCGATGAAAAACTAGCTGTTCAAATGATAAAAAGTGGTGCGTTTGATTATTTTCCAAAGGCAGAATTGAGTCCCGATTATATTCAAAAAGTAATATTAAATGGTGTTCGTTTATGGGAAGTAGAAAACAAACGAATAAAAGCCGAAAAAGAAATAGAAGAAAACCATAATAGGTTAACTGCAATAGTAGAAAGTACCGATAATAATATTTATGCAATAGATAAATCATTGCAAATAATTTCATTCAATTCATCGTTCAAAAACAGAATATTATTACAACAAAACATTGAAGTTTATATTGGACAATCGGTTACCGAATTTATAAAAGATGACGAAACAATTAATCATTTTACCGAAAGTTTAAAAGGACAAAGTTTAACACATGTAGAAGAGTTAACTTTAAACAATCAATATAATTGTTTTGAAACTACTTACAACCCAATTAAAAGTGAAGGTGAAACTACTGGAGTAGCTGTTTTTAGCAAAGACATTACAGAAAACAAAAAGTTTCAAAAAGAATTATTACAAGCCAGAAACGATGCGTTGAATTCAGCCAAAGCCAAAACTGAATTTTTGTCGAATATGAGCCACGAAATTAGAACGCCTATGAATGCAATTATGGGTTTAACTGATTTGCTTCTAGACGATTCGATTTTTACAGGTACATCGCTCGAAAACCTTAAATCTATTCGCTATTCGGCCGATAATCTATTGGTAATTATCAACGATATTTTAGATTTTTCGAAAATAGAAGCTGGTAAAATAACTTTCGAAAGCATTGATTTTGACCTTCGTTTGCGCATGAGTGAACTACACAAAACTTTTGAATACCGATCGAAAGAAAAAGGCTTAGATTTTATAATAAATATAGACCAAAACATTCCAAATGTTTTAAAAGGTGACCCATACAGATTGAATCAAATATTATTTAATTTGGTAGGAAATGCCTTGAAATTTACATCAAAAGGAAGTATAATAATTGGTGTAAATTTAATTGAAACAAAAGATAATTCTTGCAAAATAGCATTTAATGTTTCCGATACAGGAATAGGAATTCCTGAACACAAACAATCAAAAATATTTGAAAGCTTTACTCAAGCTTATACCGATACAACCCGTAAGTTTGGTGGAACAGGATTAGGTTTGGCTATTACCAAAAATTTAACTTTACTACAAAATGGAAATATTTATATAAAAAGTAAAGTAGGAGAAGGAAGTACTTTTACAGTTGAACTTTTGTTTGAAAAAGGCCAAGTTGAAAAAATTGAAGTTGAAAAAACATCGGATGAAGTTTACGATTTGAGTAAATTTAAAATTTTGGTGGTTGAGGACAATGTAATGAATCAATTTGTGGCCAAACAGTTTTTCAAAAAATGGAATACTGAAATTACCATTGCTAATAATGGTGTAGAAGCCATTGCATTTTTAAGCGAAAGAAGCGATTTTGATTTGGTGCTAATGGATTTGCAAATGCCTGAAATGAGCGGTTTTGAAGCTACTGAGCTCATACGTTCTAACAATTCAACAGTTTTAAATGCTGATATTCCAATCATTGCTTTAAGTGCAGATGCGTTTTTAGAAACCCGCAAAAAAGTAATAGAAGCAGGCATGAACGACTTTGTTACAAAACCTTTTAAGCCAGAAGAATTATACCAGAAAGTGCTTAAATATGTAATAAAACACTAAGCATTTTGACTAGTTACTTACAAAATTATTTATAGTTGCAATTGCTTCAAAATATGGCAAAACAAAAAGTTGAAACAGTAAAAGAATTGATTTATTTGTCATATTCAAATTTAGCGATGGCACATTCTGCAGTTGAAAAAAAGCAGGAAAAATATTTGGTTTTTAACTTTATGATAAGAGCTAAACTTTTTAAAGGTTTAAAAGATGGAACTATGAATATACGTTCGATTTTTGATGATGAAAAAATAAAACTTCAAACAGGACAGATTTGTAATTATTGTGGTTCAAATGTAAAGTTAGCTCTTGACCATATATTTCCACAAAAATTAGGTGGTAAAGATGAGGCAGAAAATTTAATTTATTCATGCAAAACTTGCAACAGTTCAAAAGGTAAAAAAGATTTAATAGAATGGATGATTTTAAATGATAAGTTTTTACCATTAATGATAATAAGAAGGTATTTGAAATTGGTTTATTATTATTGTCTTGAAAACAATCTTCTTGATAAAAATATTAGTGATTTAAAATCATTGGAATTGCCTTTTAAAATTGAGAATTTACCTACATCTTTTCCAAAGCCAAATGAACTTATTCTCAATATTGAAAATGTTCAAATATGATATTATGTAATTAGAATTAGTTTTTAGAAAATAAAAATTGCTTCAAAGCAGTTACAACTATATTTTTTATCAAATTTTTATATAAAAAAATAGTAGTACGTTTGTTTTTAAATATTGATTTTTATTTTCGAAAAAATCAATAAAACACATCCATTTTTATAAAATAAGTAATGAGTCAATTAAAAGAAGACGCTTTAAATTACCATAGTAAAGGGCGTCCAGGAAAAATAGCTGTAGTACCTACCAAACCTACCAATACCAAACGCGATTTAAGTTTAGCTTATTCTCCAGGAGTAGCCGAACCATGCTTAGCCATTGCCGAAAATCCAGATGATGTTTATAAATATACGGCTAAAGGTAACTTAGTAGCAGTTATTTCGAACGGAACTGCTGTGCTAGGTCTAGGCGATATTGGCCCTGAAGCCTCAAAACCAGTAATGGAAGGTAAGGCGCTGTTATTTAAAATCTTTGCCGATATTGATGTTTTTGATATTGAAATTAACACTAAAAATACTGAAGAATTTATAAATACTGTAAAGAATATTGCTTGCACTTTTGGTGGTATCAATTTAGAAGATATAAAAGCGCCTGAATGTTTTGAAATAGAAAGGCGTTTAAAGGAAGAATTGAACATTCCAATTATGCACGATGACCAACACGGAACAGCCATTATTACTGGTGCTGCCTTGTTAAATTCGTTAGAAATTGTAGGCAAAAAAATTGGCGATGTTCAAGTAGTTTATAATGGTGCTGGTGCTGCTGCAATTAGTTGTGCTAAAATTATGTTGGCTTTAGGTGTAAAAAAGGAACACTTAATTATGTGCGATAGCAAAGGTGTGATTAGAACCGACAGCCCAAATTTAGACGAAACAAAGAAACAATTTGCTACTTCTCGCGATATACATTCATTGCAAGAAGCCATGATTAATTCTGACGTTTTTGTTGGACTTTCAAAAGCCGATGTGGTAAGTCAAGACATGTTACGCAGCATGGCAAAAGATTGTGTAGTTTTTGCTTTAGCAAATCCAAATCCAGAAATTTCGTATGAAGAAGCTATTGCCTCGCGACCTGATATTATTATAGCTACCGGCCGAAGCGATTATCCTAATCAAGTAAATAATGTTTTAGGTTTTCCATATATTTTTAGAGGTGCTTTAGATGTAAGAGCAAGTAAAATTACAGAGGAAATGAAAATTGCTGCGGTATATGCTTTAGCAAATTTAACCAAAGAACCTGTACCCGAAATTGTAAATTTAGCTTACAATGAAAAGAACGTAATTTTTGGTAAAAATTATATCATTCCAAAACCAATTGACCCACGTTTAATAACTACTGTTTCGCCTGCAGTGGCAAAAGCAGCCATGGATTGTGGTGTAGCCAAAAATCCTATTCATGATTGGGAAAAATACAATAATCAACTATTAGCTAGATTAGGAAAAGAAAGTAATTTTATAAGAGCCATAACTGATAAAGCTAAACATGAAGCCAAAAGAGTGGTGTTTGCAGAGGCCGATAATTATAAAATATTGCGCGCTGCGCAAATAGTAAAAGATGAAGGAATTGCTATTCCTATATTACTCGGAAACAGGAAAAAAATAGATGAAATAATTGCTGAAAACAATTTAAAACTAAAGGGCGTAAGTATCATAGATCCATTAGAAGAAGATGCTAAATGCAATGCTTTTGCTGATATATTTTTTATGAAACGCCAACGCAAAGGAATTACTTTACACGAAGCCAGAAAACTAATGCAAGATAGAAATTATTATGCACCAATGATGGTAGAAATGGGTGAAGCAGATGCTTTAATTAGTGGTTTAACAAAAAATTATCCAACATCAATTAAACCAGCTTTACAAATTTTAGGAAAAGAAGAAGGCACAAAAAATGTGGCTGGAATGTACATAATGTTAAGTAAAAAAGGAACATTATTCTTTTCTGACACTACAGTTAATCGTTTCCCTAGTGCTGATGATTTGGTGGATATTACTTATTCAACTTATAAGGCTGTAAAAAAATTCAATATGGAACCACGAATAGCATTATTAAGCTATAGCAACTTTGGTTCGGCCGATGGTGAAGTTCCTCAAAAAATGATAAAGGTTCGTAAGACTTTAAAAGAGCTTTATCCTTTTATGGTTGTAGATGGAGATATACAAGCTAATATAGCTTTGAATCAAAAATTATTATCACGTAATTTTCCTTTTAGTGAGTTAAATGGTGAACCGGTTAATACCTTTATATTCCCTTCACTTTCATCGGGAAATATTACTTATAAAATGTTACAAGAATTAGGATCGGTAGAAGCAATTGGTCCTATACTTTTAGGTTTAAAAAAATCGGCTCATGTGTTACAATTGGGAAGTAGTGTTCGAGAAATAGTAAATATGGTTACTATTGCAGTAGTAGATGCCCAAAGTAAAGTTTAAAATTGCAAAGCATTTAAGTAAAAAATAAAACAAAAAAACCATTGAGTCAAATAGAAAAAATTAAGCAACCAATAGCCAACGAGCTTGATTTGTTTGAAAGCAAATTCAAACTTGCTATGAAAAGCAACGTGGCATTGCTTGATACTATTATGACTTATATAGTAAAACGCAAAGGCAAACAAGTAAGGCCCATGTTTGTGTTTTATAGTGCTAAATTATTTGGTGGAGTTACCGATGCCACTTATCGTGGAGCAAGTTTAGTAGAACTTTTACATACTGCTACTTTGGTTCACGATGATGTGGTAGATGACAGCGATGAACGCAGAGGATTTTTTAGTATAAATGCGTTATGGAAAAATAAAATTGCGGTTTTAGTTGGCGATTATTTGCTTTCAAAAGGATTGCTATTAGCAATTAAAAACAAAGATTTTCAATTGCTAGAAATAGTAAGTACTGCAGTAGAACAAATGAGTGAAGGCGAACTTTTACAAATAGAAAAAGCCCGAAACTTAAATCTATCTGAAGAAATATATTACGATATTATTCGCAAAAAAACGGCTTCATTAATTGCTTCGTGCTGCGCAATGGGTGCTGCAAGTGCTGGCGCAAATACTGAACAAATAGAACAAATGCGTTTGTTTGGTGAATACATTGGAATAGCTTTTCAAATAAAAGATGATTTATTAGATTATGGCGATGACGATATAGGCAAGCCAACGGGAATAGATTTAAAAGAAAAGAAATTGACTTTACCAATTATTTATACTATCAATCACGCTGATAAAACTACTCGAAATTTTATAATAAATTCTATAAAAAACCACAATACAGAAAAGAAACGTGTAGCAGAAGTTATAAAATATGTAAACGAGCACGATGGCATTAACTATACCCGCAAAGCCATGGTTGAATACAAAGAAAAAGCATTGGCTATTTTAGCATTACAAACTAACCGAGAAATAGCCGACAAACTTGCCATGTTGGTTGAATATATTATAGATAGAAAGAATTAGGCTAAACCAATTTTTGCATATTAAAATAAATAAATTTTTAAGTTTTTTTATCGAAAATATTGTAGAAATTTGAGCTTAAATTAATTTCAAAATATTTATTATGAAATCATACAGCAAAATAACAAAATGGATTTTAGCATCTACAATATTTGTAATGCTTAGTAGCTTAAAGTGTAACGAACCTTTTACACCTATTTACACTACCTATAATCCAGTATTTATGAAAAGGGCTGATCTTGAAAATTCAATTACTTTGAATGCTCCAAGAACATTAGGATCTCCATCAAAAATTTATTCAAAAGATAATTATTTATTTGTAAGTGAGGCTGGTTTAGGTGTTCATGTTATTGATAATAATGACCAAAAAAAACCTAAAAATATTGCATTTTTAAAAGTACTTGGCTGTTTCGATATGGCCATTAAAGGTTCAATTTTATATGTAGATAATGCCACAGATTTAGTAGCTCTAGATTTATCAAATCCTGAAAAATTAGTAATTACACAACGCATTGTAAACGCGTTTCCTGAACCTGTTCCGCCCGATAATTTGGCTGTTAGGCCAGAACACTCAAAAGAGAATAGACCAGCAGATATGGTATTGGTAAAATGGAATAAACAATAAGGAGGAAATAAAATGAAAAAAATAATTTATATTTTATCAGCTATCGCAATTATTTTAGTTGTTTCTTGTTCAAAAGAAGCTTCAAATACAAGCACTGCAATTGGAAATGATGGAACAGGAGTTGGTGGTTCTACTGCAAGGTTTGCTATTGTTGGCAATACTCTTTACACTGTTGACCATACAAGTTTAAATGTTTTTGATATTACTAATCCTAAAAAACCAACAAAATTGGGTACTTCAAATATAGGTGGAAGTGATATAGAAACAATTTTTCCAAGAGATAATAACACCATTTTTATAGGCTCTCAAAGTGGAATGTATATTTATAATATTTCAAATCCATTATTGTTAACTCGAACTGCTGTTGTATCGCATTTTAGGGCTTGCGACCCAGTTGTTGCCAATCAAAAATATGCCTTTGTAACTTTAAACAGCGAAGGTTTTTCTACTACCCGAAGATGTGGAGGAAGTAACAATGTTTTACTAACTTATAATGTGGAAAATTTGAACAATGTAACCCTTTTACAATCGTATAATTTAACTAAACCAAAAGGTTTGGGTTTACATGGAAATAATCTTTTTGTTTGCGATGAGTTTTTACGTTGGTACGATGCTACAAATCCTGCCAATTTAATTCGTAAAAGTGAGTTTGTAATTTCAGCTCATGATATTATTCCGCTCGATTCTTCGCTTATTTTAGTAGGAAATGATGGTATAACACAACTAGGTTTTCAAAACGATAGCATTTGGTTTTTAAGTAAAATTCAAACAGCTATTCAATAATATATTATTCATGATTCGTAAAATTCTTTTTATAGTTTTTTGTAGTTTTACTTTAGTTAGTTCGGCTCAAAAAAACGACTCACTTGGGCTTTCATTTAATATTACTCCTCAGTATTTATTTATTGCTGGAATAAGGGCTGATTTGGAATATAAATTAACCAGTAAAATAAATGTTTTTGCTGGAATGCAATATTATACCGGAACCATAAATACATCGGGAAATGAAACCAGAAATGTAAATGCCACAAGCAGTAATGTTGATCAAAGTAAAAGAGCAAACGATAACTTGGAAGGCAATGGATGGAACACTGGAATAAAGTATTATTTTTTAGAAGATCAGGAATACAATTATTATTTAGGAGCTGATTTAACTTACAACAAATTCAATATTACCATTAAAGAATATGACTATTTTCCTTATGTTGAAGATGGACTTACTTTTTATGAATATCGACTAGGAAATATTGAAACAGATAGTAAACAATTTGGATACCATGTAACTGCTGGTGCAACTACTAATTTTAAAAGATTTGTAGTAAACGGTTGGATTGGTCTTGGTTATATCGAAACTGCTTTGAGTAAAGATTTTAACAAATTCAGAAAATATAATTCTTTTTTTGGGCAATATGCTTACCAAGGTTACGCACCTTATTTAGGTTTTAAAATTGGGTACTTATTGTTTTAAAAATTATTGGTTTAGTGCTTTACAGCAATAAGTTTATTAATTGTTTTATTTCCCGTTATTAGTTGAATTAAATACAAACCTTCTGCTAAGTTTTTAGTACTAATTTCTTCCAAATTTTTTCCTTGAATTTGTAAAACCAAATTGCCAACTTGTGTAAATACTTTTACTTCATTTATTCCTGATTCGTTCAAATTGAAAATCAGTTTTTCATTACAAGGATTTGGGTAAATATTTACATTGTTTATAAAGTTTTCTGCTAATGAATAGGTAACAAGATTTAAGGTATCAGAGTAGTTATAGCAGTTATTATTATCAATCATTAAAGCATGATATTTTCCATTTGAATTAACAGTGTATGTTGAGGCATTTTGGCCACTTAAAAACACATTGTTTTTAAACCAAGAATAAGTTTTACCAACTGCTGGAGAAACAGTTAAAGTATTCCCTGATTGAACTATTTTTACTTGTGTTGCTGGTTTAACTAAAACATTTACTTTTAAAGGAAAACTTATTGCTGGGCCAGTACTTTGGGTAACATAAAAAACGGTGTCATTATTTGAATAAAAATTCAATGTCAAACCCGATTGTATTAAATTTTGCATCAAAGAATCAGCAAACCATTTTACATTACTTCCAGTAACAGTTATGTTTTTTGCAGCTCCATCGTTACAAAAAATAGTGCTTCCAATTGCTGGTTGAGCAACGGTAAAGTTTTTAAGTAAAAAAATGTCTGACTCACCTACAACTGTTAATGATTTCCCATCAATTACATTGGTGGTGGTGGCTTGAAAATGACCTCCTAAATACCAATTTCCTTTTTTATCTATTGCTAAATCAATTGCATAAGCCCAATCAGATTGACCTAAACTTTTAATCCATTCAGTATTTCCATTTTTATCTAAAGTCATCAAAAAAGGATACGATTTGTTACTAACTCCATCGCCAATACTTGACGATCCAAACGAAAACGAAAAATTATAATTACCAATTACAGCTAATTTACCTTCTTTGGTAAATTTAACAGCTTTGCCTAATGAATAAATGGTATTTGACTTTTTAGCCCACAATAAATTTCCGTCTTTATTATATGAAACAATAAAAAAATTATCTTTTTCGTTGTCGTTACTTAAAACAGTAGTTTCAATTTTTAAAGGCTTATAAAACTCACCAATAATAACTACTTGGTTACTGTCAGAAACTGCAATATCCCAAATATGTTCGCCACCCAATAATCCGGTTGGATAAATCGCTTTGTACCATTTTAGGTTACCTGTTATGTCAAAACAAGTGGTTATTATTCTTGCATCTTTAATGGTATCATTTTTTATGTAAACACTGTTATCTGAATTGGTAACTACATAAATCAAACTGTCTTTTAAAGCTATTCTTCCAACCCTTGAACTTAAACTATTACTCCCAATTGGTATAACTATTTTAGCTGTTAAATTGGTATCTAATCTGGCAATATACATTCCTGTTCCACCCAAATGTGGCATTTGAGGCAATCCGTCAAGGCTAAAATTACTATTGCTAAATGATCCACCAACCCAAATATTTAAATTTTTATCAATTTGAATATTAGATAAACGGGCGTTTTGAGCATTGAAAGTTTTCTTGATGAGTACAACACCACTGCTACTTATTTTATAAATTATTCCTGGTTTTTCTAAAGCTAAAAAAACATTTTGATTTCTATCTATTTCAAGACCACTTACTGGGTCGGTATTTGGCGCAGCTTCCACATTTAAAGCCCAAATGAACTGACCATTTTCGGTAAATTTTGCTAAAAAATAATTGTAAGCATTTGATCCCAATTTAACTAAGGTGGTATCGCCAATAGTCATGGTAGTTCTCATTCTCCCCGAAATGTAAACATTGTTTAAATCGTCAGTACTCACTTTATCAGCATTGTCGAACTGAGTAGAGCCAAAATTCTTTAACCAAGTGTTTTGTCCAAATACAAATTGAGCCAAAATGATGAATATAAAACTAAATATAATTTGCTTTTTCATGTGCTAATTTTTGAAATGCAAATATGGTGTTTCTATTTGACTTTAAATGTCAAGTTATGTAAAAGGAAATCTGGGCAAGTAATTGGTTTTTTACTTAAATTCACTCCAATTATTAATCCTTGCTAGCTCAAAACTTTGGTGTGTGTTTTTTTAAAATAAAAACCGAGCTTTAAAATGTTACTCTCTACTAAAAACAAATTTATATTTTATTGGCATTTTGTTGTTGGTTTGTATTCGTCAAATCCGTGCACCATCGCTGCAGGTTTTGAAAGTGCGATAGCTAGTCGTTATTAGGTTTATTAGCCTTTGAACTTATTTGTTTTAGCCTAACTCGGGAACGAACAAACTGGTATACCAAATAACAAATCGTAAAGAATAAATGTAATCCAGTGACTAAATAGATAAGTACGACCCAACCTAGTGCCCTCCCTTCACTTCTTTGATAATACAATCCATAATAAAAATATAAACTATAAAAGAAAAATAATAATAGATTGAAAACTAAAATTCTCTTGTTAAATTTAACTATCAATATTATAAACAAAAAAGTTATTAGTGTCAATAATTGCAGGATATTTTCTTCAGTCATTTTATTTTGTTCCTCTAGGTTTTACAGTTGATTTATCTATAGACTGACTCACTAATTTGGTATTTGATTTTTGAAATAAAAAACGAGTTTTAATGTGTTACATTCACTTAAAAACAAATATTTTTTTATTTGGTTAATTTGCTTTTGTTAGTTTGTACACGCAAAATCTTTGCATCAACCTAGCAGATTTATACTTTAACTAATTAAGGTTTTTTTACTTAAAATCACTCCAATTGTTGATTACAATTTCTTTTCTATCGTAATTCAATAAACCTTCTTTTTCCATTTCGTTGAGCAATGTGGTAACTGTTTGCCTTGTGCTACAAACCAGTTTTGCTAAGTCGTGTTGGGTTAAATAATTTTTTATAGTGAATGTGTTGTCTTTTTGCTCTCCATCGCTTTCAGCCCAATCTTTAATAAACTGCACTAAGCGTGAACGAACATCTTTAAAAACCACATTGTTGAAACGGTTTTCTATGCGTTTAATTTTCAAACCCATAAACTTGGTATAGCCAATGGCAATGCTTGGATTGCGTTCTAAAATTCGTTCAAAATCATCCATTTTAAAAGAACAAATACTCACATCTGTTAAGGCTTGCGCATATTCCTGACTCATGTTTTCTTGGCTCTCGTCCAAACTCATTTGTCCAAATAAATCACCTTTTTTTATAATTTCTTTGATGATTTCGTTGCCATTTTTATCGGTTTCGCAAATTTTGATCATGCCTCGTTTCAATAAAAAAATACGAGGAATATGTTCATCAGCAAAATAAATCATTTCAGACTTAAAAGCTTTTTTAAAACCAACAATCACGCATAATTCCTTCAAATCGCTATTGCTTAATTTCCAAAACAATTTATGGTCGCGCAGGTACCAATATCTTAAATCAACTTCTGCCATTTATTGAATCAATTTTATAGTTTGAATAATAGCCAAAAGTACAAATATTACAGCAATGGTTTTATCTGCATAACTAAAAAATAATTTTACAGGAATATTTATAAAAATTTTGGATAAAAAAATGAGCAAATAATGTAGGCTAAAAGCGCCAATTGTTGCGCCAGCACAAAAATAGATAAGTGTAAAATTTGTTTCAAATAAATTCAAATCAAACAAATTGTTTACATGGATATAAGTAATTACAGTTGTCCAAAATAATATCAACTGAGGATTTAAAACCGCTAAAATAGTTCCTAATATAAAGCCATTTTGTTGGGTGTTTTTTAAAGTAATATTGGTTTTATTGAACCATAAATATAATCCAACAATAAATAATAAAACGGCCATTATTATTTGAAAATAATAAAAAAACTGCTGCCATTTTACAATTAAATTTGCGGCTTTAAATGCAATAAAACAGAACAAAAACTCAGGCAATGAACCACCAATGGCAATGAATATTGCATTTTTATAACGTTTTTGGAAACTAGCAGCAATAACAGCTAAATTAACTGGTCCTGGTTGAATTGAGCCCACAAAACTTATAATTGAAGAAAAGATAAAAGCATAAAAATACTGCATCGTTTTTATTTACTTAAGTGCATTTTCAACTGTTTCCAAACCAACCAAAACGGCACATAAGTTTGGCCTAATTTTATATTTTGCTTTGCAATTAAATAAATCAATTTATAGTGAAAAAATAAAGCTTTATATGCATTTAGTATAAAAATACTTGGGTCGTAAATGTGCGCTGGTTCTGATGTTACGCCATTTAATTCCATAATTTTTATGTTTTTTCCTTCATATAAATCGGCCAATGATTTTACTTTTAAATCAAACCTTCCTATATAAAATCCATCAATTGGTTTGGCTATTTTATCAAAAACTTCCACTAATTTTTCATTGATTAAATGATTGCCATTTATAAATTTTGTACCACGAATATGGTTACCAATTGGCTCTAATAATAGCACTTCATTATTTTGTAAAACCTCGTTCAAGCGGTTTTGAAATTTATGGAGTAAATAATCCAAACGACCTTGCGCACGCAAATGGTTTTTTATTAAAAACTCTATTGTTTGAAACCCATCACCAGTAATATTCAAATATTCTTTAAGCACAATACTTGTAATCCCCGATTGGTTTCCATCAGGAAAATGGTAATACATAACTCCCAATTCTATTTCATAATCTATGTATGATTGAACAATAAAATCTTCATTTATTTGATGAATATAATTTTCTAACTCTGCAATATTGTTCACCTTCTCTACATTGCTTCCTCGCTCGCCTACATCGGGTTTGGCAATGAGAGGAAAGCTCATTTTGTTAGCTTCAATTAAAGAAATTATTTTTTGTAAATTGTGTTCATTTTTACAATAAATGGTGTTTGGTAAATAGCTAGTATCTATTTTTTGAAGAATGTTTTTTTTTGATTCACCCACAAATCCTCCCAGGTAAATTCCAGGATTGGCAGCTGTAAAAAATGTTAAACTTTTTGACTTTAAACTTAAATAAATAAAATAAAAACATACTGGAATATATGCAAACCAATAAGGCCAAAACTCAAAGCGAGTATGTTTAATAATCCAGAATTTCAGTTGATTCATTTTAGGGTTTTAGTTTTAATTAAATTTTTTAAAGTGTGCCAACTTTAAAAATTCTAAGGGTTGAATTAGCCATATTTTCGGTGTTTAAATAATCCATGGTGTAACTATAATCCGAATTTTCAATACAAGTAATGCTAACAGTTTTCACCCTGTTCTCTCGGTTCATCATAATGCTGTTTTCCAAACTTCCATCGCCCGCATTTTTATGAAATTGCAAAATGTTTTCTTTGCTAAAAACTGCTGGTTTTTTTATAAATTCATCAAACCAATCTGTTCTATTTTTTATAGCATTTTCAGTATATAATGTGCATGAACTCCAAATATGTGGCGCTTTAACATTTAAAGTTTTATGATGTAAAATGTTGCCATCCCAACGCAGTTCATATAAGCCTAAACCATTGTTTGAATCAACTATGATTAGTGTAAAATTTTCAATATTTTCAAAGTTGTATTCAGTTATAAATTTTCCAACATCATTGAACTTAAAAAAATCCAATAACATCAATCCTCTACTCATTTTATATGGCGGATTAGATTCATGTTTTTCGAATGCACCATTCAATAAGCATAAAGTAAAATTATTTATAGAAGTAAGAACCCAAGTTCCACCAGCTAAATTATCTTTTGGGTAAAATAATTGTTCATTATTTACTATGTATTTTTGAGGAAATAAAGCACTTGGTCTACTTGTTTTTTCATCTCTACTTGAAGTAAGAATATAGCCATTATTTACAGGTAAAAAAGTTACTGTGCACATGTGTTTTTATATTGAATAGTAGCATATGCTACACCAAAATTTTCATCTAATTTTATGTAATCAAAGCTGTGTTTACAAGCAATTTGAATAATGGCCATGTGATGAATGGCATGTTCAATATTGTAAACTAATTCACGTTCAATGCTACTTTTTACTAAAATTTCTTCTTGATTAATAAGTGTGTTCAAATAAATTTCTTCGTCTATAATATTTATCGAATTTACTTTATCAATTAGTTCATTTATAAAATCAATCGTATAAGTTTTATTGTGTTCAATAATTAAATTTCTTTCACGCTTATCGTAATTTACTTCATTGTTTTCAATGCCAGAAATAAGCTGAACATACAATTCTAAAATATGTCGAATATGCTTTGCAATGGTGTTGTTATTCAGTAATGGTAGCTGTTTAGCATAATGTTCTTCATTAATTTGAGTAACCAAATTTGCTATTTGATTTAAAATTACTGCTGCATTTTGCTTTAAAATATTTATTGGCATATGGTGTTTATTATTATTTACGTAAAATATTTTCGATTAGTTTTTTATGGTATTTAATACAATTGAAATAGAAACATTATCATTCATCATAAAACTTTTTCTTCCAATATTATAGTCTAACCTGTTTAAAGTAAAATCTCCTTTTAAAATATTGTTTTCAAATGTAAAAGGAATCTTTACATCTTTTGTAATACCTTTTATTGTTAACTTAAAATACCCTAAAAAGTTATTTCCATCTTTTCCAAAAAAGCTTGATACCATTGCAATTTTCGGGAATTTATTAACATCAAAAAATTCTTCTTTTTTCAAATGTTTGTCCCTTGCATTAATTCCAGTGTTGATGGTATTTGTGTTTATACTTGCCTTAATTGTAGCCGTTTTGTATTGTTCAGGAATAAAATTTATTTCACCTTCAAATCCACTAAAAGTACCATCAACACTAAGACCTGCGTTTTTTATTTTGAAACTTATTTTTGAAGAAATTATCTTCAATCCATTTTGTGCCAAGCTTAAATTTACTAGAAGCAAAGCACAAATTATAGTAATGATTATTTTTTTTGTCATCGTTTTATTTTCTAAAAGGACTGTAACTAATTCCTATCATTGGCATAAAAGATTTTTGTCTAAATCTGTCATTTTCTTTAAACAATTTATTGGTGGTGGTGTATTCAGCAAAAATAAAAGTACCACCAAAATTTAAAGCCCAATTTGGCTTAAAAAAGTACTTTATTTTTATTTCCGAATTTAAACTTCCAATGTCATTATCGCTTATCAAAAGTGCATTTAAACTAGTTGGTTTTGCTTCTTGTTTAGTGTTTAAAACAGGGTTGGTTGTTAATCTTTTCGAGCTGTTATAATCTGCTATTACATTGTTTCCAAAGCTAAATCCAACAGCATCTATATTAAACTCCACTTCCCATTTTTTTGTAAAAGCATAGTTTAAATGTATGCTTGCATTTAAGCTATTTACAGCAAAATTATTGACGGAAATGGTATCGAAATTTTCAGGTTTATCATCTGCAAAAATTACTAACGGACTTTCAACCCCACTGGTTAACTTGGAAGGAGCCGTTCTAAAATCGCCTTTTCCAAAATTACTGTTAAATCGAATGCCATAACCAATGCTAAATTTTTTGTTTTTATTTACAAAATGTTGGTGATTCCAATTAATTGAAACTGCACTGGAAGATTCGTTTGAAGCAACTGCAATTCCGTAATTATTCAAGCCATTTTTAAAATAATTCGGTGCTTTTTCTTGTCCAAAAACAATTGAAAAGTTTATCAATAAAATACTAAATACTATAATTATTTTTTTCATTTTTTAGATGCTTAATTGATCAAAAATTGTTTTAGGTTTAGTAACATCCAAACTAAGTAATTTGTTTGAATTATACCCAATTATTATTAGATTTAATACAAACACAACAATAGCCAATGAAAACAATAAGCCACCATCATTCATGATTACAATTCCTAAAAATACTACATGCGATAAAATGGCTCCAGACATTACACCTAATGAAAGCAATGCTCCAATCAGTGATTTGCTTGGCCAAATTAATAGAATTGCAGCAATTAATTCGGCTATTCCGCTACCAATTCTGCCATAAGGTTCAATGCCTAATGTGCTAAAAATGTATACAGATTCAGGTGCTGAGCTAAATTTAAAAAAAAGTGTTTGAAGCAAAATGGCTGCTGCTCCAAATCTGGCAATTGTTGTGATTGTTTTTTTCATAAAAATAGTTATTTAATGATTAATTTTTGAGTTGCTTTTCCTGTTAAGTTTTCAATAAATAAAAAATAAATTCCTTTAGATAAATTTGATAATTCAAGTTTTTCTGAATTATTTATTAGCTTTTTTAAAACCACTTCTCCCAATATGTTAATCAATGAAATATTGGTATTTTCATTGTTTGCTAGCTCAATGGTTAAATAATCATTTGCAGGATTAGGATAAACTTGAAATCCTAAATCTTTTATTGATTTTATTCCAGTATTTGATGCTTTAATCGTTGTTGATTTTGCAGCATTTAGGATTGATTTATCAGTTGTATTTTGAATAAATGCCAAAGTGTAAATTCGGTTTTTATTCCAAGCTGAATTTACAGTTGTTTGGTTTAAAATGATGGTTGAATCCCCAATGTTTGATGGCAAAGTAATATCAACACCTTGAATACCATTTGCCGATTTTCTGAACACATCGTAATGTTGGCTTTCACCATTTGGTGAATTGTAAAACAAAGTATCTTCTACATACATTACTTGTAATTTTAAGTTACTGTATAGTTTATTTGTTAAACGTTTTACCGAAATAGTGCTTTTAATTAAATCACCTTCTAGTGTTTGATTTACTAAAATACTAACATCGGCAGTAATGCTTTTAAAAGGCGTAAAAATATCAGCACTTGCATAGTTTGAAGATGATGATTGAACAACACCATTTAAAACAATTCTTGGCGTTCCACCATAAACCCCATAATAGTTTGTTCTTGCATCATTTTCTGCTTTGTTATGTTTGTTTAAAACACATCCCGAATAGGGCGAACTTGGATGATATGCTATATGCAAAACATCTTGTTGGGTGCTTAAATTATTATACAATCCTGGATTACGAGATGCACAAACAGAGCACAAAGTATTGGTAAAATGCTCATTTAAAATTGCTTTATTTTGAGCTTGAGTTGTTATGCTAAACAATGACAATGTTAGCAATAAAATTAATTGATTTTTTTTCATATTATTTTTTTATTTGATTGTTCCAATTGATATCGGCTTTTGCCTTTAAATTCACTTCGTCAACATTCCATTTATTCAATGTTTTATTGATAAAACTATAGTAAAATAAATTCAATTTACCATTCACAATTTTGTACGATGTTGGGTCTATTTCTACTTTATCGCCATATTCGCCCATTGCGTAAGCACACCATCCTCCATAAGCAGGTTCATACTTTTCGGGAGTTTTTAAAAACAAATCTTTATGGGCTGTGTTGGTAAAATAATACTGAACACCTTTGTAAAAAACTAAATTTTGAACAATTCCTTTTTGTGGTTTTCCTTCAAAATAACTAATAGGGTCGTAACCTTGAATAGCCAAACTGTTTTTTGCGAGGTTGAAATGTTTTTTGCGAACATTGAAATCTGTTTGAGCAAATATTGATAAACTCAATAAGCTAAATATTGCTATGAATAAATTCTTTTTCATCATTGTTTTTAATTATGGAACAAAGGAATGAAAAAAGGAAATACGCATTTGTCGGATAAATGACAAAAAGGAGAAATTGGATATAATTACAGCTGTTTTATAGTTTTTTAGTTTTGTTTTTTACTGTATTTTTTTTCTGAAGTGTTAAATATTTTGGAAAGGAAAAAGTGAGTTCCTTGTTTTTTCCAAATAATTGTAGCCCAAATTATTCCGATAATTAATCCAAAAATAGCAAAGGAAATTGCTACAATAAAACCTGATTTATTGTCAAAATTAGTGTAAATAATTAAGCCAATTATTGAACCAATTATAAAGGTTGATGCTATAATTTTTAGCCAACTAAAAAGTTCAAGAATAAAGTGAAAAATCTTTTGCATTGAGGAAATTCTTTAAACCCAAAATACGCATTTGAAAATCTATTATAAGCCAAATCTACTTCAAATCAGTGTTTCCTTAAATTTAAAAAACGTAGCGCTGCTATGATTTTTAAATTTAAGGAACTGATTTATTGTATATTTAACTCTCATAACGAAGTTCTAACGCGTATTCTGGGATAAATTTATAGCAATAATTAGTGTTTGTTTTTAGACTGCAAAATAACAATTTCTTACTTTTTATTTTTAAAAACTATCAACTTATAGTTCTTTTAACATGTACACATTACATGAAAAATGTCCGGTGTTTCCCAAAGGATTTTGCAGTCTTGTGTAATTAAATTTTTCGTATAAATGAACAGCTGCTTCCATGTCGGGAAACGATTCAAGGTACAAATGAGTATAACCAAATTGTTTGGCTAATTCTTCACATTTTTGCATCAATATTTTACCAAAACCTTTTCCTCTAACTTGTTCATCAAGGAAAAAACGCACCAATTCAGCATGTTGATTTGGCAAACCATTGGAAGGATAAACTCCACAACCACCCATTACTTCACCATCTATTTCTAATACAATATAACCAGAATTTTCTTTGGTAAATAATTGGTATAAATCATCGGTAGTTGGGTCGCTATGCGCTGTGCCATCGGTTGGTAAATTTAAAGCTTCAATGCTGCTTCTTATAATGCTTGCAAGGATTTTATTGTCTTCAATTTTTATACTTCTATAGCTAATGTGATTGTTCATTGGTAAAATGTTTTTGCAGGAATGCAATCATAATTAATTTATGTAATATAAAATGAATTATATATTGGTATCTACCTAAAATACTAGTTTTATACATGGAAAGTTGTACAAAATTTTAGGATCAAAAATGGTTTTGAAATTTTTTTTGAAAAATAATAACCCTATTTTAGAAACAGCGTAGGATTTGTAAAAATTTATCGTCTAAAGTAAAAGTCAATACAATTCAACTTTTTAAAATTATAGATAAACTATGCGATTCCTTTTTTTGCTCACAATTATTCCAACACTTTTATTTGCCCAAAATAACACCCAAAATATTCGTGGTGTAGTAATTGACAAACTATCTCAATCACCTTTATTTGATGTATCGGTTCAAATAAGTTCATTACAAAAAGTAACAAATACCGATACACTTGGGAAATTTACTATATCTAATATTCCTCCAGATAGATATGATATAAAGGTATCGTTTGCTGGTTATAAAAGTATTACAATTCCAAATGTGGTGGTTATATCGGGCAAGGAAGTTATTTTGGATATTGCCATGGAAGAAGCCTTTAATAAATTAGGTGATATTGTCATTAAATCGAGCAATAAAGGTGGAACCATCAATAAATTGGCAAGTGTTAGTGCAAGAACTTTTTCGATGGAAGAAGTAAACAGATATGCAGGTGGCAGAAGCGACCCAGCGCGTTTAGTTGCAAACTTTGCTGGTGTAAGTGCCCCAGACGATAGTAGAAATGACATTGTAATTCGTGGAAATTCGCCTGTAGGAGTTTTATGGCGAATAGATGGGATGAATGTAAATAATCCAAATCATTTTGCTTCGGTGGGAACTACGGGTGGGGCTGTAAGTGCTTTAAACACTAATTTACTTAAAAACTCAGATTTTTTCACTTCTGCTTTTCCTGCTGAATATGGAAATGCAACTGCCGGTGTTTTTGATTTGGGATTTAGAAATGGGAATAATAAAAAGAGAGAAACTACCATACAAGTTGGTGTTATTACTGGCTTAGAAGCAACCACAGAAGGACCATTTAGTAAAAAAAGTGATGCTTCGTATTTAATAGGTTATCGCTATGCATTGGCTGGAGTTGCACAAGCTGTAGGAATAAATATTGGCACAACTGCTACTCCTTCTTATCAAGATTTATCGTTTAAATTAAATAGTGGTACTTCTAAATTTGGTAAATTTTCATTGTTTGGAATATTGGCAACAAGCACCATTGAAATTGGTGGAGGAAGTTCAAATACTTTGTATGGAAATGGAAATCAAGTGGACTTTTCAAGTAAAATAGGCATAATTGGCTTCAATCATTTTAAACAAATCAATAAAAAATCTTTCATTAGCACTACTGTTGGACTTAACTATGCAAGCACTGACCAAAATGGTTATGACACCGATAGACCAACTGTTACAAGTTTTATAAAAGAAGAAAATAAAGTAGCTAAAACCAGTTTTAACTTAAGTACTACTTATAACTCAAAAATAAATTCAAGACTTTTTGTTAAAGTAGGCCTTCAACATGAGGTTATTGGTTTGGATTTATATTACAAAACAAAAGAAAGAATTTTTGATAATTATAAGCAAATATGGGATTATAATAGCAATACCAATTTGACTCAGGTTTTTGCCCATTTTAAATATAATATTACTGAAAAAATAGCGCTGAATACAGGCATTCACTCCCAACTATTTTCTCTAAATAATTCATTTGCCATTGAACCAAGACTTGGTTTGGCTTATAATGTAACCAACAAAAGCAGTTTCAATTTTGGGTATGGTTTACATTCCCAAATGCAACCAATAAATGTATATTTTTTGCAAAGCACTGATGCAAATGGAATCACTTATTACAACAACAAAAATTTAGATTTTACTAAAAGTCACCATTTTGTTTTAGGTTACAATATTCAACCATTTGCAGATTGGAGGATAAAAACAGAAATTTATTATCAGTCAATTTATAATGTTCCCGTAAATACTTTTTCAAGTACTTATTCCATGCTAAATACCGGATCTACTTTTAAAACAGACTTGCAAGATAGTTTAACTAATAATGGAACTGGCCAAAATTATGGGATTGAACTAACCATTGAGAAATTTTTTAGTAAAGGATATTATGGTTTATTTACTTCATCGTTGTACAGTTCAAAATATAGCGGAAGCGATGGAATAGAAAGAAATACCGCTTTTAATGGTAGGTATGTTTTTAATTTATTAGC
>JBMOGB010000036.1:0-23542 GCA_049318585.1 Bacteroidia bacterium
AATTTATCTTTCTATCACTATTTATCAACTACCTTCGTTTGTAAGTAAACCCTACATAGACTACATAGTTTATAGGCTATGTTTTCTATGTGTCTATGTGGTGCAAGTTTTGTTTTTTAACAAGGACACATAGCATTGTATGTTATTTTTTTGCTAGTTGCTAGCGGCTAGAGGCCAGCAGCTATTTTATCAAACCTTTTTCCAATAAATATTCTGCTATTTGAACAGTATTGGTGGCAGCACCTTTGCGCAAGTTATCGGCTACAATCCATAAGTTTAAAGATTTCGGTTGGCTTTCATCACGCCTAATTCTTCCTACAAAAACTTCATCTTTTCCATCGGCAAATAATGGCATTGGATACTCAAAATTAGCTACATCATCTTTTAAAATTATTCCTTTGGTATTGGTTAAAAGTGAGCGCACTTCTTGTAAATCAAAATCGTTTTCAAATTCTATGTTTACACTTTCTGAATGTCCGCCAGTAGTAGGAATTCTCACACAAGTTGCTGTTACTTTTATAGAATCATCACCCATAATTTTTTTAGTTTCCAGCACCATTTTCATTTCTTCTTTGGTGTAACCATTTTCTAAAAAAACATCTATTTGTGGAATTGCATTTTTATCAATTTGATATTTATAAGCCATTTCACCAGCAACACCATTCCGTTCATTTTCCATTTGCTGAACTGCTTTTACACCTGTTCCTGTAACCGATTGGTAAGTAGAAACCACTACACGTTTTATTTTATATTTTTGGTGCAGTGGCTGCAATACCAAAACCATTTGAATAGTAGAGCAATTTGGATTAGCTATGATTTTATCGTTGGAAGTTAAAACTGCAGCATTTACTTCTGGAACCACTAGTTTTTTGGTTTCATCCATGCGCCATGCCGATGAATTATCGATTACATAACAAGCCACTTCAGCAAACTTTGGTGCCCATTCTAACGAAACACTTCCACCTGCAGAAAATAAAGCCACTTGAGGATTTTTATCAATGGCTTGTTGCATGGTATGCAAGGTGTATTCAGTTCCTTTAAAGCTTATTTTTTTGCCTGCCGATTTATCGGAAGCAACTGGAATAAACTCGGTAATTGGAAAGTTTTTTTCTTCCAAAACCTTTAACATTACTGAACCTACCAAACCGGTAGCACCTACTACTGCAACTTTCATATTTTTCTATTAATTGTAAGCCGCGAAAGTAAATGATATTTTTGATTTATGATATTTGATTTATAAAAAAAGACGTGACAGGTTTTAAAAACCTGTCACGTCTAAAACGTAATATTATTGGATTTCAGATGCAATAAATCGCGTCTCTACATTTGTTGTCTTCAATGTTGAAGACGCGAAGCATCGCGTCTCTACAATTGGTGTATTCTATATAACAGACGCGATAAATCGTGTCACTACTGTTTGATAATTTTTACACTTTGCCTATTCATTCCATCCAAACTTAGAAAATACATTCCACTTTGCAATGTTTCTAGGTTCACCATGGTTTCGTCAAGGTTTAGTTTACCACTCAAAACTGTTTGGCCAACTAGGTTTTCAATGATGTAATTTTTACCCACCAAATTGTTTTTATTGGAAATAGTTATAAAGCTATTTGAAGGATTTGGAAATACTTTTAAATCTTTTTCTAAACTGAGGTTATTGATTCCAACATTGGTAATTTTTATTGGTAAAACTGTTGAATCAATGCAGCCATTGCTATTGGTAATTTTTGCATTTATATTACCATTTCCCGCACTAGGCCAAATAACATTTACAGCGTTGGTTCCTTGTCCACTCTGAATGGTTCCGTTTGTTGCTAACCAAAAATAAGTAGAGTTTGGTTGACTAGATATTGAATAATTAAAAGTAGAACTCAAAGAATTTGGTGCAGCATTTCCAGTTATGTTACCAATGGCTGGCTTTTGATAAATTGTTAATTTTTTTGCATTTGAAGTATCAGCGCAACCTTCAAAATTTACGATGGCACGATAAGTAAATGCATCGTTCACTATAAAACTATCATTGATTTCGTTGCTAATAATTTGATTGTTTTTTAGCCATTTAAAACTACAATTAGAACTGCTTGTAGTAACATTTAAAACTGAAGATAAACCTTCGCAAAACGAATCCAAACTATTGGTTAAGTATACATTGTTAGGTAAACTTTTAACTGTTAAGCTAGCAGTATCATCTTTAAAACAAGTTACTCCATCGTAGGTTTGATAACCTCGCAATTGATAAAATGCAGTTCCAATATTGTTGGTTGGAAGCAATAATGAATTGTTTGATGATAAACGATTAGCGTTTCCTAAATTGAACCAAACAAAACTATCAATATACATGGTGTTGAAACGGGCAGTTAAAGCAAACGGTTGGTTGCTGGTACAAGCAGCATCTTTTGGTGAAATAAAATTGATGGTTTTATTGACAAAAAGTTTTGTGGTATCCAATACATAACATCCATAACTATCAGTTTTACGAAGCACATAAGTAGCCGAATCAGTGGTTTTCAAATTTGTAAAATGGATGGTAGCTTGTGTATCTATTGGATTGATGAGGTTAGGAGCTTTGTACCAAATTTTATTTAAACCATTATTTCCCGCAAATAAACTGGTATCACTTCCTTCACATAACCTAATTTTTGGAGTCAATTCTTTAATTGGTAAAGCCCTTGTTTGTATATTAAATGAAGTAGAATCGGTGCAGCCTCTTGAATCTTTAACTTTAAGTTTATAGGTGTACAAACCAATATCATTTCCTGGAATTATTGACAAAAAAGAATCTATGGAAATTCCGGTATTCAATGCTAAATCTCCTTTGATTAAATTTTTGCTTGACAAATCGCCTGAAAATAATTGGTAACCAATTGAACTGACTCCAATGGCAGCCGCATTCACTTTTATTGGAGAGCCATAACAACTAATAGTGTCTTTTACTTGAACTGAAATTATTTCATTTTGATTGACAAATATAGTTCCAGAATCTAAACTTTGGCAACCTGTGGAAACCTGCACTTGATTCTTCAATGCCAATTTCCACTTGTAGAATCCTCCTTGTGTAAAATGATGTTTATACGAATTATAAATGCCAAAAATTGCACTACCAGAATCATAAGAATTTGAACCTAGTGAGGTTTCTACATACCATTTACTTGTTGTAGGATCTAAATTTGTTAAACTTTTATTCGTTAATGAAAAAGCAAAAGCCCTATTTCCACAATTATTATTTAAAATGATTGGAATAGCAATAGGTTTTGTAACCACTTGAATATTTATTCCGCATGACGTAGTGGATTTTACAGGGCAATTTTGATCTGTTCCAGTTACCACAAATGTATAAGGGCTTGAACGTATTGAATTTAATGGGGCAGTCCAGCAAAGTTTAAAGCTATCGGCTTGGGGACCCAAAAAGCTTCTATATGCTAAAATATAATTTCTAACAAAAGTTGCACTGGCCATTGTTGAGTCAACTGAAGCAGGATTATTCCAAGTTAACTCTGTCATATCTGCTACAACGGGTGGAGAAACTATTAAGTCTTGTTGATCTTCTGCTACAATATCTAAACAAATTTGTTGACCAGGGCAAACTGAAAAATATAATCCTGACTGCAGCACACCATTCTTATACACTTTAATTATTGGTGCTTTATTGGCAGTACAAAGCACAGATTGGAATTTCAAATCTCTCCTAGTCATTCCTACATTCACCCTAACACCACTTACTAATTTCCATTGTGTTACTTCTATTACCAAATTGGAAAGAAAAGCACCATTAGGTCTAAACTGCAAATCTCCTGTTGAAGGATTTAAATGTAAGCCTGCTGGCAATGCGGCATTGGTATTTGGTGCACCAAGATAAGAAAAAGGTGAATTGGCTGAAAAAGGTGCAACATATGTAGCAGGAGTATTTATTCCGTTCAAGGATGCGCCAAAAGCATAACTTAATGAATCTCCATCAGGATCAATGGCTCCTAAATTATAAAAAAAATCCGTTCCCGAACATACCAAAGCCACCGCATCTTGAGTAAAAATTGGTGCCGAATTACAAGTAGATTGACAACGGTCTAGCTCAGCTACTATTTGAAAATTAGTTGCATAGAAATAATTTGTACTAAATCTAGCTGAGGTAACTGCTCCTAAAACTACCCTACAACAAGCAGTTGGAATATTACTTAAATTTACATTTCCTTCGTAAATATAAACTTCTATCCCTGGGCTGTAAGTACCCGCTGTTCTTGTGTTACAATTGGTACAAATTGTACTAACACTATTACAAGTTTTAATAATATCATAGCCATTTGAACCAGAACTGGCATTTAAAATAAAAGAACCATAATTATTACCCATGTATCCAGCACTTGCACCAACAATTTGAGTGGTTAAAACCGTGCCTGTTAGAGTATTACAGCCTGATAATGTACCATAAGGAACAACTAAATTACATCCAGCGCACATTGCTCCAAGAGATGAACAATCTCTATAAAATTTTAAAGTCACTTTATAAACACCTGGGGTGCTGGTGCATTGATAACTAATATCGCAGCCTGCCATGTTGTGCCCAGCTTTACTTTGAACAGATAAAAGCAAAAATAAAATCAAAAAATAGTAAAGTGTTTTCATAATGTATTTTATTTATTGAATCAAAGATAAAAACTATAAATCTAAAAAAAATCCTAAAAAACTTCGAGTTGAAACATAGAATAATGATTTCCTGAATTCAATGCTTTGTAAGTAATTTATCAAGGCGTCAATAAAACTGGTGTGTTTGGTGAGTTGTTTAATATTTTTTTGACTAAAAATTGTTTGAAATATTGCCCTTCAAAATGTAGGCAATATTGATTTATTAAGCATAATTTATGAATAAATATCTTTGTTATTAGACGCAATGAATTGCGTCTCTACTGCTTTTGTTTACTCTGTAATGCAGACGCGAAGCATCGCGTCTCTACAATTGGTGTATTTTATATTACAGACGCAATGAATTGCGTCTCTACCGTTTATTTTTTTTGATACTTTGCCATCCGTTGGCTATACTTCGACTTCGCTCAGTAACCACTAACGGTAATGGATTTTGATACTGAAAAAATCAAAATCTTTCCTCTTTTTCTTTTCGAATTTCGAAATTATTTATTCGAATTTCTTAAAATATTTATTCCTTAATAATCTTGATACTTTGCCTATTCATTCCATCCAAAATTAAAAAATACATTCCGCTTTGCAATGTTTCAAGGTTTACTATTGTTTCGTCAAGGTTTAGTTTACCGCTTAATACAGTTTGACCAACTAGGTTTTCAATGATGTAATTTTTACCAGCCAAATTATTTTTATTGGTAATGGTAATGAAGTTTTTTGTAGGATTTGGAAATATATTTAAGTCGTTTTCTAAACTA
The DNA here is from genome assembly GCA_049318585.1 of Bacteroidia bacterium. Classification (GTDB taxonomy): domain Bacteria; phylum Bacteroidota; class Bacteroidia; order UKL13-3; family UKL13-3; genus JAAFJM01. The sequence continues at coordinate 5,388 of JBMOGB010000036.1, forward strand.
AGATTATTGATACCAACATTGGTAATATTGATGGCTAAACTTGTTGAATTGTTGCAGCCATTACTATTCGTAATTTGTACATTTATATAACCTGTTCCTGCAATAGGCCAAACTACATTAACAGCGTTTGTTCCTTGTCCACTTTGAATAGTTCCATTGGTAGCATACCAAAAATAAGTTAAATTTGGTTGACTTGAAATTGAATAATTAAAAGAATTACTCAAAGAATTTGGAGCCGCATTTCCAGTAATTGATCCAATGGTTGGACTAGCATTTACAGATATAGATTTACTTAAGTTTTCAGCACAATTTTTATCAGTTAAACTCAATAATTTGATATCAAAGTTTCCTGTTTTGTTAAACTGTTTCAAAAATTGAGTTCCAATTAAAGTATCAGCTTCGCCAAGCACCCATTTATATTGAGCTGTTCCAATATTTATGTTAGATGTATTGGTGAAAATAAATTGGTTTCCACTCAAGCATTGCACAGCATTATTGATGTTGAAATATAAATTAGTACTTGGGTTTACGTTAACTATTTGGTTTATTGTATCTTTACAATTACTCAAGTCGTTTGCTATTAATTGCACTTGAAAATTACCCATTAAAGTATAAGTTTTGGTTAGGTTAGCTAAGGTGGAATTAGTACCATCTCCAAAGTTCCATTTTATACTTGTAGCGTTATTAGTATTATTGGTAAAAATAAAGCTATTTCCTTTAAAACATTGCGAAGCATTATTAATTGTAAAATTGGCAGATGGACCAGAATTTAAATATATACTTTTGGTAATTGAATCAACACAAGCGGAGTTTGAATTTACAATCAATGTAACATCAAAGGCACCATTGGTTAAATATTTTTTGGTTGGTGAAACATTAGTAGAAATAGTTCCATCACCAAATTTCCATAAATACGAAAGCGTGTTGTTATTAGGTAAACTCTGGTTGGTAAACACAAAATTATTGTTTTTAAAACATTGCACTGCGTTATTGATACTAAAATTTACCACACTTGGTTTAACAAAAACACTCATCTGTTTTGTAACAGAATCTATGCAACCATTAGTAGAAATAACTTTTAGTTTTACTAAATAATTTCCTGCATTGGTGTAACTAAATGTTTGTGAATTGTAATTGGTATCTAAATTATTTCCTGTTCCAAAATTCCAAATATATTGAATGGGCAAACCAATAGAATCTGACGAATTGGCGAACACAAATGAATTTGAAGTCAAGCATTGAGTGGAATCATTTATTGTAAATAATGCAATGGGTGATTTTTGAAAATTGATGGTTTTAGAAATGGAATCAATGCAACCATTATTGCTGGTAGCAATTAGCTTTACAGCCATATTTCCGGTATCGGAAACGGTTAAATTGGGGTTGGTTAAATTAGAGTTGGTATTGTTTCCAAAAACCCAATTGTAGTTCATGGTTCCTGAACTTAATGAAGAAGTATTGTTTAAATTTATACTTGAATTATTCCCTAAACAAACCAAACTTGGTGTATTGAAATTAGCAACAGGTTTTGGAAAAATGATTACAGTTTTTGAAATAGAATCTATACAACCATTGCTTGAAATGGCTTTTAGTTTTACCAAATAATTTCCTGTATTGGTGTAACTAAATGTTTGAGAATTGTAGTTGGTATCCAAATTATTTCCTGTTCCAAAATTCCAATTGTATTGTGAAGAAACACCAACAGAATCGGATGAATTGGTAAATACAAACGAATTACTATTGACACATTGAGTAGAATCGTTAATGGTAAAAATTGCTTTGGGAGATAATCGGAAAGCGATGTTTTTTGTGATGGAATCCACGCAATTTTTGTTGCTGGTAACCACCAATTTTATTAAATAATTACTCGAATCGGTTACTAATAAATTAGGATTGGTAACAGTAGAATTTGTATTATTAAACCACCAGTTATAACTCATACTTCCTGAACTTAAAGTAGATGTATTGGTTATATTTACTGTTTGATTAGAATTACCAATACAAAAAGTATTTGGAGCAATAAAACCAGCAATTGGTTTTGGATAAACTGTTAAAAATTTAGCATTGGAAGTGTCGGCACAACCAGTATTACTCACTATTGCGCGGTAAGTAAAAGTTGAATCTACCAACAAACTATCTTTGGTTTCATTGGCAATGACAGTATTATTTTTTAACCATTTATAAGTTAGTCCTGCTGAGTTTGGAGTAACTTTAAAAGTAGAACCCAAACCTTGGCAAAAAGAATCTCTGTTATTGGTAAGAACTGGTGTGCTAAAACCCGTAATAAATCTGATGTCGAATGGAAAGCCTTTACTGATAGTATCTGAGCTAGCATTTACCCGAATTTTATAGTTTTTATTTACAAACAAATTTGCTGGAATACTGATAGGAATAAAGCCAACGGAATCGATGGAGGTTTTTGTTCCAATGGTGGTGGCACTTGCGAATGAGCCAGCCGAATCGGATAATTGAACTGTAAATACATTACCCGGAAATATAATCATATTAGTTCTTCTATAATAAACATTGGTGGTATTTATTCGGTTATTACAAAATATTTGTTTGGTTGAATTTTCGACCATTACTGTTTTTGCAATATCTACTTTAATTTTTATTCCGCGTGTGGCTATTGCATTTATTGGACAAAAACGATCGCTGCCACTTACTGTAAATAAATAAGGTTCATACCTTGCTGCATTTAATGGTGGAGTCCAACAAAACTTAAAACTATCGGCTTTTGGACCATTAATTCCTCTGTTTGCTAAAATATAGTTTGTGGTAAAAGTGGCATTGGCCATTACAGGAATTTGCAATCCTGGATTGTTCCATATTAATTTGGTAGTGTCAGCTATTGTTGGAGGTGAGGTTGTTAAATCATATTGATCTTCTGCCACTATATCTAAACAAATTTGCTGACCAGCAGTTACAGTATTTTGAGTAACTGTATTATAATTACCTATTTGAAGAATACCATTTTTATAGGCTTTTATTCTTGGTATTCTATTATTAGTACAAAATTGTGTTTGAAATTCAACATCTCTTCGGGTTACGCCTACATTTGTTGGAACACCACTAATATTTTTCCATTGAGTAACTTCAATAATTAGCTTAGAAACAAAAACTCCCATTGGCCTAAATAACACATCACCTGTAACTGGATCAATTCTTAAACCAGCTGGATAAGTACCTCCACCAATAGAGCCAAAATAAGGAAAAGGTAAACCAGCAGAGTATGGAGGAACATAAGCAGCAGGTGTACCATAAGATTGGTATGATTGTCCAAAAGCATAACTTAACGAATCTCCATCAGGGTCATTGGCACCTAAATTATAAACATAATCAACCCCACCACAAACCAATACATTAGGATTATTGGTAAATATAGGTGCAGAATTACAAGCAGATTGGCATCTGTCAACTTGGGCAAATGTATAAACACTGGTAGAGGTAATTGTAGTTAAGGCAGATCCTCTGCAACAAAAATATGCTCCTAATTCCACCCTGCAACAAGCTGTTGGAATGCTGCTTAAATTTACATTTCCTTCAAAAGTATAAACCTCTACTCCAGGGCTAAATGTACCAGCAGTTCGGGTATTGCAATTAGTGCAAATGGTTTTAACGGAATCGCAAGTATTTATGATATCGTAACCACTTGAATTACCCACTGCATTTAATACAAAACTTCCATAATTTATGCCTAAAAAACCAGTGGTTACACCTGTAATATTTGTGGTAATTGAAGCACTACTTGTAGTGCAACCAGTTACTGTTCCATTGGGTGAAGGAATGGAACAACTGGAGCACAATTGTATTTCAGCACAATCTCTATAAACCTTAATAGTTACTTTATAAACCTGAGGCGTATCGGTACATTGATACGAAATTTCTAATCCCCTAATATGATTCGCACTTACATGATTTGAAAATCCTGAAACAAAAACAAAAATTAGCAGTAAAAGACTTTTATAAAGTAAAAATTTTGTTTTCATAATGGTTGTGAATTGATGTAGCAAAAGTACTTGGTGTTTTCCTAAATATATTGTTAATGTTTTTGAAGGAAAACAAACTTTTTTGTCAGTTAGCTGAAGCTAAATAACAAACTTTTTCTTCCTTTATTATTCAACATTCCTTATTCAATATTCGAAATTTTTTTAAAAAACTGGTTTCTGTTGGCTATACTTCGGCTTCGCTCAGTAACCACTAACTGCAATAGATTTTGTTGCAGAACAAATCAAAATCTTTCCTCTTTTTCTTTTCGAATTTCGAAATTATTTATTCCTTAATCACCTTGATGCTTTGTTTACTCGTTCCATCCAAACTTAGGAAATACATGCCGCTTTGCAATGTTTCAAGGTTTACAATTGTTTCGTCAAGGTTTAGTTTACCGCTTAATAATGTTTGACCAACCAAGTTTGTAATAATGTAATTTTTACCCACCAAATTGTTTTTATTGGTAATGGTTATGAAGCTTTCTGTTGGATTTGGATATACTTTTAAATCGTTTTCTAAACTAAGGTTCTGAAGACCAACACTCGTAATATTTAATAATAAATTTGTTGAATCTGTGCAACTATTATTGCTAGTAATCTTTGCCTTTAAACTTCCAATTCCTACGTTTGGCCAAACTACATTTACAGTATTGGTTCCTTGTCCACTTAAAATAGTTCCATTTGTGGCTGTCCAATTATAAATTGAATTTAATTGATTTGAAACTGAATAGGTAAAAGGAGTTGAAATAGAGTTTGGAGTGGCATTTCCTACAATATTTCCAATAGTTGGATTTGCTAAAACATATAAACTTTTATAAATTGAATCTGCACAATTTGAGTTATTATTAGCTACCAATTTTACTAGAAAACTACCCGCACTCGTATATGTTTTACTGGGGTTCAATACATTTGAATTACTCTCATCTCCAAAGTCCCAAGTTTGGTTATTGGAATTAGTGGCTGAATTAATAAAACCAAAAGCATTTCCTATCAAACATTGCGAAGCGTTATTAATTGAGAAATTAGCAACTGCATTGGCATTAACAGTGATGTTTTTAGTAACTGAATCTATACATTCATTATTTGCTGTAACTACTAATTTAACTGAATTTCCTCCTACTGACAAATAATGAAAGTTAGGCGATTGTTGAGTAGAAGAATCTCCCGTTCCAAAGTACCATTTATAGCTAAGTGAACTATTGTTTGGAGTACTTTGATTGGTAAAAATAAAGTTATTGCCTTTTAAACATTGAATGGCTTTATTGATGGTAAAATTAACCGAAGTTGCTTTATCAACCACATTCACTATTTGAGTAAAAGTGTCGGCACAATTATTACTTGAAAGTGCCATTAATTTAACAGAATAAACTCCAGAAAAATTATATGAAAAATTGCGAATTAAATTGTTTGAAATAACATTGTTTCCTACCCCAAAATGCCAAGTATATTGGTTGCTTTGACCATAAGCCTCCGATTGATTTCTAAATTCAAAATTATTGTTGGTTAAGCATTGTACTGTATCAACTGATAAAAAGATTGCTTTTGGAGCTTTGCGAACATTGATTGTTTTACTAATAGAATCAACACAATTATTGTTACTGGTAGTAATTAGTTTTACAATAAAATTCCCTGTGTCAACAACTGTTTTAGTAACATTTAATAAGTTTGAATTGGTGTTATCGCTAAACTTCCAATTATAATTCATGGTGCCAGTGCTTAAAGTAGATGTATTGATAAAACTAATATCCAAATTAGAACTTCCCAAACAAACAGAGGTTGGTGCTGTAAAATTAGTTATAGGTTTAGGATATACAGTTACGTTTTTTGAATTGGATGTGTCTGAACAACCAGCATTACTTACTATTAAACTATAAGTTCCACTGAGTTCGGCAAGAATATTATTGTTAAAAGCATTTGCTATTAAATGAGAATCTAGTAACCATTTATAACTCGAAATTCCAACGGTTGAGTTCAAAGAAATTAATGCGTTTGGTCCTTGACAAAAAGTGTCACTATTTGATGTAATAATTGGTTGATTATACCCTTGTGTTATTGTTAAATCGTAAGGAACTGTTTCTACCGTATTATTTGAGCTACTTAATAACCTTAATTTATATGTTTTATTAAGCGCAAGTCCACTTGGTAATGTAGCCAAAATAGTTCCATAACTAATGGTATTACTTACAGTGCCAATTGTTGTAGCATTGTTAAACGAACCAAAAGAATCAGACAATTGAACAGTAAATACATTATTGCTTAAAAGATTCACACCATTTGCACTATAGTTTATGTTAAAAGTGGTGGTTTTATTATTACAAAATACTTTTTTGGTGGTTTCATTAATTAACATTTTAGGTGATTCAACTGTAATGCTTATTCCTCGAGTAAACACAGCACGAAGCGGACAATTTCTATCGCTTCCACTAACAGTAAATAAATGTGGTAAAGACCTAATTGCACTTATTGAGGGTGTCCAACAAAACTTAAAACTATCGGCTTTTGGTCCATTAATAACTCTATTTGCTAAAATATAATTTCGGGTAAAAGTGGCATTGCTCATGTAATTATTAACCAAACCTGGATTGTTCCATTTTAAATCGGTGGTATCGGCAGTTGTTGGATCAGTGCTAGATATTGCTTGATCTTGTGCTACAACATCTAAACAAAATTGTTGACCAGCGTAAGCCACAAAATTTTGATTTCCGTTTTGTGATAATCCATTTCTATAAGTTTTTAAAATAGGTATTTTATTACTAGAACAAGTTTGCGAAATCAAAACAACTTCCCGTCTGGTAACACCTATATTTATTCTAAACCCTGATACCAATCTCCATTGTGTAACATCAATTACAAACCTAGTTGCAAAATTAGCATTTGGCCTAAATAATATATCGCCATTAATTGGGTCTATTCTTAACCCTCCAGGATAAGCTGCATTCATATTGGGTGAGCCTAAAAAAGGGAAAGGATAAGTGGACGAATAAGGTGTTATATAAGGAACTATAGAATTAAACCCAGATGATGTTTGCATGGCAGATCCAAAAGCATAACTTAATGAATCGCCATCTATATCAATAGCACCTAAATTATATACAAAATCAATCCCATTGCAAACCAATGCTTGGGCATCGTTGGTAAAAACTGGTGCCGAATTACAACTTGTTTGACACCTGTCTATATCTGCGGTAACAAATAAACCTGAAGTATTATGTGTGGTAATAATATTAGCAGCGCAACAAATATCTATATTAATACTTACCTTACAACATGCAGTTGGAATGGCATTTAAGTTAACAGTTGCTTCGTAAGAATATACTTCAATTCCTGTTGCATAAGTTCCGGCAGATCTGGTGTTACAATTGGTACAAATAGAATTAATAGAACTGCAAGTTTGAACAATATCGTAACCATTATTTCCTCCAGTGGCATATAAGGTAAATGAACCATAATTTACTCCTAAATAACCAGGAGATATTCCTTTTATGCTAGTTGTTAAAGGGGCTGTACACCCACTAGTATTTCCGTTTGGAATGGCAGCATTACAACCTATACAGAAAGCCAATCCAGCACATGGTCTATACAATTTTGCGGTAACAGTATAAACACCCGGTGTGCTAGTACATTGATAACTTAACTCAATTCCTAAAGCTTCACCACCCTTAACATTGTTTGAAAAACTTAAAGCAATAAAAAGAATAAGTAATGCAACAAATGATTTTTTGATGAGTAAAAAATTTGTTTTCATAATAGAAGTTATTTATGAGAACAAATGTAAAAGGAGTTTATCTAAATATATACTTAAAACTTGAAGTGTTTTTAACTCAGAAAACGCGTTAGAACTTTGTTATGAGAGTTATACCAAATACACAACTATCCGTAGAGTTAGCGAAGCACTCTAAGGATTATTAATGAATGTAGTGTTTTCGACACGGGCTATCGGTATTGAGTCTCCAGACTCTTTTCTCATTTTAAATCCGTAGTCGCATTGCAATGGCTGGGCTTCAGACAACGGATAGTAGTGGAAACATATATATAATAGAGAGTTCCAGAGGAACGACCTTACGGTAGCAACGGGTTTTAACCCGTTAAAAAAACGAACATAACCTTTTATACGAAAACCCCGAAATATTTGCGCAAAGCCAAGTCTTAGGCTTGGCTTTGCGCAAATATTTCGGGGTTTTCGTTGTGTTTATCCATATATTTAACCACCAGTTTCACTGGCGGCTACCATAAGGTCGTTCCTCTGGAACTTTGCTTTTGGAATCTTTTAAGTTGACGCTTATGCGATAGCTATCGGAACCTTTGCAATGGCTGGGCTTCAGACAACGGATAGTAGTGGTATATTATTTTTACTTGAGTTAAACCATTTTGTTTTTATCAATTTGTAATAAATTTGCACTAAATAAAATGGTGTAGAATAAAAGAATTCGCTTCATTTTTGTTTTAAAATGTTATTTCAACTTCCATTTCTTTACCATCTCTAACAACAATGGCTTTAGTTTTTGCGCCTTTGCTGTATTTACCCAAACACTTCATGTAAGCTTGCATATCGGTTACTTCATCAGCACCTAATTTTATTAAGGTATCTCCACGTTTTAAGCCAGCATTTGCTGCAGGTCTTCCTTCAGTAACTCCATCTATTCTAACCCCTTTTCCTTCGTATAAATAATCGGGCATAATACCTAAAGTTACTTTAAAACTGCTACTTCCAGTGCTTGAATGCGTGTCTTTGGTTTTAGTAAATTTTAAACGAGGTTCATTTTCTAAATTGTAAATTAAGTTATAAATGTATTTGATTACCGATAATTCACCTTTATAATTTATCAAATTGTCATCATCACTAGGTTTGTGGTAATCGTAATGCGAACCAGTAAAGAAATGCAAAACTGGAATTCCAATATTATAAAACGAAGTGTGATCACTAGCACCCACGCCACTTTCCGATGTTTTTGGTTTTATACCTTCTATACTAATATTAGCCAAAGCTGTGTTCCATGTAGGTGAAGTTCCAACTCCATCAATGGCAAAAGTTTGTTTAGCTGTATCTAGTCTTCCAAGCATATCCATATTAATCATGTAGTTAATTTTGGTGGTATCAATGGTTGGATGTTTGCAAAAATAATTAGAACCCAAAAGTCCTTCTTCCTCGCCACTAAAGGCAATAAACAAATAATTGAAATTACTTAAATGTGCTTTTTTTATCACTTCGGCTAATTCAATTAAAGCAGCAGTTCCACTTGCGTTGTCATCGGCCCCGTTATGAATTTGAGGTTTTTCATTTTCAGTTCTTCTATAAGTTGAACCACCTAGTTCATTGTATCCTAAATGGTCGTAATGTGCACCAATTACTACTGTTTGTGCAGCTTTATTGTTTAAATACGCAATTACATTATGGCCAGTTAAAGTTCTTGTAATGGTGTCAATATTTAAATCTACCGAGGCATTATCAAAATGAATGGAATCTATTTTGTTTACATGCGAGATAAAATAAACAGGTATTTTATAAAAATGATTTCTGAAAAATAATTTGAGTTCTGGTTCTAAAACATCCGCATTTTGATTAATTATTATAACTGCTTTAGCACCTAAAGTAATGGCAGTATCTATTTTTGTTTCTAATCCAATTTTGTTATTTGGGTTGTTTTTTTCAGCTAATTTGAACACCAATATTTTCCCATCTAAGTGTTTTTTGTTGAAATAATCAGCATTATTTCCAGCTCCAAGCCAAATAGTTTTACCACTAATTTTTCCAATATTACTTTCAGTTAATGGATAATGACTCGTTGGATTGATTGCAGTTAAATTTAACTCAAAACTTTTCCTTTTCAAGGAAAAAGAAACATTATTGTACGATAATTTATTTAAAGTAAAAGCTTGTAAAAACCCGCCATCATTACCTTTTGGTGTTAAACCTAACGATTGGAAATTATCGATTAAAAACTCATATGCTAATTTTTCACCACGACTTCCCATTAACCTTCCTTCTAATCTGTCGCTTGCCAAATAGCTTAAGTTTTGTTCCAATGAATTGATGGTTTCTTCATCGGTTTTGATTAATTTTTGGGCAAATAAATTGCCAAAGGCACTAAATAATAGAATTGATAATAAGTATTTCATATATAACTTTTAATAAAACAATGGAAGCGAAAGTAGCAAATATAATTCGAATGGTTTGTGATTTGCTTTTTTGAGCAGTTTTTACGCCCATTTGAGCAAATAAAAATGTTCCAATAATTAATGGAAACGCAATGGGTAAAAGGATATAACCAAATTGAAAATTACTCACATAATTTTCAGGAACTGCATTCAAATTCAGGATGCCAATTACAATGGCAAACCCCAAAATAACGCCTGTAGAAATGGCGCTTGCCTTTTTTATATCTAACTTCATCCATTCAGTAAAAATAGGTGTCATAATTACTCCGCCTCCTAACCCCGACATGGCAGTAACTATACCAGCAAAAGCACCAGTTATATTGTATTTGTAATTATCTGCTTTGGTATTTTCTGTAATTATGGTTTTAGGTTTTGATAAAAACATTTTAAAAACAACAAACAAAAGCATGGTTAAAAAAAAGTACAAAAACACATCTCTACTATACCAAGTTCCTTTGTTAATGAGGGTTTGCATAATCACTACGCTTACTGTTCCTGGCAACAATGTTTGTAATATTTCTTTGAAAAACAAATTTCCTAATTTATACTGTTTGTAACTTGCCACAGCTGCCGAAAACATAATTACAAAAAGTGAATTGGCCAAAACAGCCTTTACCAATTCTGTATCTTGAAAATATTTTGATAGGAAATAATCCAACACAGGAACATAAATTATTCCACCTCCAACACCTAAAAAGCCAGACATAAATCCACCAAAAGAACCAAGGAAAAACAGAATAACAAAATCGCTAATTGATAACATTTTCTACGAAGGTAAATGTTATTTGATAGTAGTCAAAACTTTATTGAAAGCTTGTTTGTCGGCAAATATTTTTAAAGCAGCTTGCACATCTACATCATGGTCAAAACCTGCTTCAATTCTGCCTTTTTGGAAATAATAACGTCTTACAATTTCTTCTTCTAAAAGGCTGGTAATTTCTTCTTTATTTTTTTCAATATCGGCTTGCTTATCATGGTTCATACTTAGTTTTAAAGCTTCATATTGCGTTTTTATTGCATCAAAATACTTTTCCTCTTCAGCTTTCTTTTTTACTTCTAATAAAGCAGTTTCAGTAGCAGTATTGTATTCGTAATCTTTATTGGCAATAAATGTTTTAAAATCGTTGAAATCACTTGCTGATAATTTAAATGTTTTGGCATCTCCAATGCTTACATTTTTGTTTCTATAAGCAGTTGCAAAATCAAAAATCAGTTGCTTTGAAATTAAACTTTCTGCAATTTTCGACATTATTTTTGGTTCAACATTGATATCAGGATCAACGCCACCACCATCAAAAACTTTACGACCAATTTTGGTTTTAAAAGCTTTCTTTAAACTGTCGGGAACGCTGCCAACACTGCCATCTTCGTTCTTATGCGAATAATCTAAAGCTTGTATGCAACGGCCACTTGGTGTATAATATTTTGCTGTAGTGATTTTTATTTGAGCATTATAATTCAAAGCACGAGTTGATTGAACCAAACCTTTTCCAAAAGTTTTTTTACCAATCACAATTCCACGGTCTAAATCTTGAATGGTTCCACTCACAATTTCGGAAGCCGAAGCTGAACCACGGTTGGTTAAAACCACCAAAGGAATGGTTTCATCTGTACTTGGGTTTAAAGTTCTGTAAGTTTTTTCCCATTCTTTTACTTTTCCTTTTGTGCTTACCACTTCTTGGTTTTGTGGTACAAAAATATTTACAATATTAACAGCTTCGTGTAACAGTCCACCCGGATTTCCTCGCACGTCTAAAATTACATTTTTAAGCGAAGTATTTTTCTTTAATTCTAACAATGCATCACGCACTTCTTTGCCAGCATCATTGGTAAATCCGGTCAATTTTATAATTCCAGTTTCAGTATTTATCATTCCAAAATAAGGCACATTTTTCACCTTAATTTCTTCACGCAACAACGATTTTTTCATTTCTACATCGTTGCGTTTGATGGTAATATTTACTTTGCTTCCAGCTTGTCCTTTTAGCAATTTACTCACCTCAGTTGTCGATTTTCCTTTGCTACTTTTTCCTTCTATTTCTATAATTAAATCGCCAGGAAGTAAGCCTTCTTTTTGAGCTGGATAACCTTCGTAAGGGTCAGTAATTACCACGTAATCACCTTTGGTTGCTATTTGTGCGCCTACGCCACCATATTGCCCAGTCATTTGAAACCTAAAATCTTCAGCCTCTGCTTCACTAATATAATTCGTGTAAGGATCAAGTGTGTTGAGCATTTCGTCAATGGCTCTTTTTGTTAATTTACCAGCATCTATTTCATCAACATAATAGGTATTTATTTCCTTGAAAACCGAAGAAAACAAGTCCATGTTTTTGGAAATTTCAAAGTAAGTATCTGTGGCTTTAAACGACACCAATCCAACTATTGCAAAGGCAATAATTAGTTTATATTTTTTCAGTGATTGTAAAATATTTTTTAAATAAATCATGGCAGCAATATAAAAAACTAAATGCAACAAATTTAACCGTTCAAAAAATTATTATTGGAATAAAAAGGAAAGGTGAAATACTAATCAATCTATTAATTTGACAAATTTATAGCTTCTAATTTTTTCGTCCTCTGTCAATAAGTTGATTCCTAAAACTCGCGAAGTTGCCACTATTAATTGGTCAGCAGGATCTTTATGGAAATTATCAGGTAAATTTGTAGCATCCAAAATGATTGGTAAATCTAAGGGTAAAATTTTAACATTTGAAGATTCTAAAGCAATATTCAACCATTCTGATATTGGTATAGTAAGAACTAATCTTTTGTATTCAACTAATTTTGCAATTTCCCAACAACTAATAATGCTTATAAAGATTTCAGATTCTTCTTCAAGTAATTGTTTATACTTTTGTTTTAATTGATTATTGTTAGTAGCAAACCAAATAAAAATGTGTGTATCAATTAAAATCATTGTAAAACAGACCAATCATTAATATCAGAAGCTGAATCAAACGGTAGATTGTAACTGATTATTGAACCTTCTAATGGATATTTCTTCTTATTTTTTACAAATGTGTTAGATTCTATTTTAGTACTAACACCCATTGTTTTCAACAAATTTAGTAATGATTTGTATAGCATCTTATTTTCTATATTTATAGTAATTTCCATTTTGTAAAAAATGCTTTTTTATTTTTATCAAAACAAAAATATGTAATATTTGAATAAAATACCTCTTTATTTTCCAAACTACTTAATTATAAATTTCAGTTTGATATATTTGCCCAAATAAATTTTAAATTGCATTATATGTTAACACTAAACAACAAAACAATATTGATTACTGGCGCAAGCCGTGGAATTGGAAAAGGAATAGCTTTATACTTAGCAAATTTGGGCGCAAACATTGCTTTTACTTATGCAAGTTCGGTTGAAAAAGCCATTGCTTTTGAGGCGGAATTAAATGCTTTGGGAATTAAAGCAAAAGGCTACCAAAGCGATGCAGCAAATTTTGCAGCTAGTGAAATATTGGTAGATGAAGTGGCAAAAGAGTTCGGTAAAATAGATGTGTTGGTAAACAATGCTGGAATTACCCGTGATACTTTGTTAATGAGAATGAGCGAAGCGCAATGGGATGACGTGCTAGATACCAATTTAAAATCGGCATTTAACATGACTAAAGCCGCTACCAAATACATGATGAAAGCCAAACAAGGTTCTATCATCAATATTACTTCGGTGGTTGGAATTACTGGAAATGCAGGACAAGCAAATTATGCAGCATCAAAAGCTGGAATGATTGGTTTTACTAAGTCGGTTGCTAAAGAATTAGGAAGCCGCAACATCCGTTGCAATGCCATTGCACCTGGATTTATTGAAACTGAAATGACTGATGCTTTAAATGCGGATGTAAAAGCTGAATGGATTAAAACCATTCCATTGAAACGTGGCGGAACTACTGCTGATGTGGCCAATTGTGTGGCATTTTTATCAAGCGAACTTTCAACTTATATTACTGGTCAAACCATCAACGTTTGTGGTGGAATGGTGATGTAAAAATATTTGTTTTCATATTGCGTCATGCTGAGGAACGAAGCATCTATATTTGTTGTTTAGTTCCTTCTTCCGCTAAGGCGGAATCAAGATGACGTTCCAGCACCAATAACACAATAAATACACTTAATAAAATTCAATAAAAATTGTTCAATTTAAGCACAGAATATTCACTTTGGTTCATTCCTTTATGCCTTGTTATTTCAGCAGGAATTTCATGGTTTTTGTATGCCAAAAATCCTTTAAACATTGAAAACAAAATTGTAAAATGGAGTTTAAATGGATTGCGTTTTTTAAGTGTATTTATTTTATTGTTTTTGTTATTGGGTGTTTTACTGAAATCAACAAGCAAGCAAGTAAAGAAGCCCATTATTATTGTTGCTGCCGATAATAGTGAATCAATCATTACCAACCAATTTGGCAAAGAATATAAAGCCAATTTGCAGAATAAATTGAATAAAATTGTTAGTGATTTAAGTGAAAATTATGATGTAAAAACTGTTGCTTTTGGCAATGAATCACAACCAGATTTAAACTTAACTTTTAAACAAAAACAAAGCAATTTAGAAGCTGTAATTAATGAAATTGAAAACAATTATAGCAACCAAAATTTAGGTGCAGTAATTATGGCTACCGATGGAATTTATACCAAAGGAAATAATCCAATTGAAGCATCAAAAAGTTTAAAAATTCCTTTTTATACCATTGCCTTAGGCGATAGCAATCAGCAGCGCGATGCATTGATAAAAAATGTAAGATACAACCAAATTGTTTTTGCTGGCAATGAGTTTGAAGTAGAAATAGATGTGGCCGCATTTGACTTTAACAATCAAGCAAGTGTTTTACAAATTAGTCAAAATGGGCAATCGGTTTTTAAGCAAAATTTTACTATTAACAATAAAAATTTCTTTCAAACCATAAAAGCCAAACTGCCTACCAATAAAGAAGGTTCGTTGCATTTCACCATTAATATTACCAAGCAAAACAATGAAATTAGTTATGTAAATAATCAGTACGATTTTTTTGTAGATGTTATCAAATCGAAGCAAAAAATATTGATTGTTGGATTATGTCCGCATCCTGATTTAAGTGCGCTGAAACAAGCCATTAATCAGAACCAAAATTATGAAGCAAATATTGTTTTATTCAACGATGCAAACATTGATTTAATAAAAAAATATGATGTAGTAATTGCGCATCAATTACCAGGATTTAGAAATGAAGCTTTGCCTTTGGTGAAATATATTATTGAAAGTAAAACGCCATGCTTTTTTGTGATGAGTAATAAAACCGGATTTGGTTCATTAAATCAGTTGCAAAACAGTTTGAATTATAATGCACCACAAGTAACTTCCACCAGCGCTACTGCTAGTTTTAATACCAATAATAGTTCATTGTTTTTTGATGAAAATACCGCCAAACAATTGGCTGATTTTCCACCGCTTCAAGTGGCTTATGGGAAATACAGTTTAAACGCACAATCGCAGGTGGTTTTAAAACAGCAAATTGGTTATGTTTTAACCGATGAACCCATGTTAAGCATTGATAACATTAATAACTTGGCGTTTTTAATTGGTGAAGGTTTTTGGAAATGGCGCTTATTTGATTTTGATAAAAATAACCAGCAACAAATCAGCAACGATTTGATTGCAAAAGTGATTCAATCCATAGCTTTAAAAGCCGACAAAAGTTTATTCAAAGTAAAACCCATCAAACAGAAATTTGATGAGGGTGAAAACATTGTTTTTGATGCTCAAATTTACAACCAAAGTTATGAGTTGCAAAACAATGAAGACATTGATTTAACAATAAAAAATGCACAAGGAAAACAGTTTGATTTTACCTTTAGCAAAACCGAAAAATCTTACACCGCAAATATTGGCCAATTGCCAGTAGGCACATATACTTACAGTGCTAAAAGCAGTAACCAAAAAGCAGTAAAAACTGGTAATTTTATTATACAAGCTTTGCAAGCTGAATTGACACAAACTCGAGCGAATTTTCAGTTGTTAAATACCCTGGCAAATGAAACAAATGGACAATTTTTTACCTACAATAATTTGGATAAAATTAGTGAAAATATCAAAACCAATGATAATATTCAATCCATTATTTACAAAAACTCCAAGCTGAACGAATTGATTAATAATAAGTGGATTTTCTTCGTTATTTTATTGCTGTTAAGCGTAGAATGGTTCAATAGAAAATGGAGTGGAAGCATTTAACAATTGGCAATAAGCAATTGACAATAGGTTGTGTCATCCTGAGCGAAGTCGAAGGAAACAATAAATATTTTGGTTCTACGTTTAGTTAAATTATTAAATGCTATCTATGATTAAATATTCCCGTTTTATACATGTATTGGTTTTATGTACCTTTTTTCTTCCTTTTTTTCGAAGTGGTTGTAATACTCCAAGTGCTGAAGAAAAACTAAACGCAGAACAACAACATCAAGCAGATTCTATTGCTATTTGTACTCGCAATGCTGATTCAATTGCAGGAATAAGTGATATTATTCTACCAGATTCTTTTAGTAATGATTCTACAACTGAAAGTATTACTGAAATTGATACAATGGATTTTAGAGCGCCATTTAAAACTAAACAAGATTCCATAAAGAATGATAAAGAAAAAAGTATTTCGCAACAAATAGTAGAAGCATTTCCAATATTTAGAATATTACTGAATCCTGAACCTAATATTTATACAGGAATTGGTACAACAATAAACGTATTTCCTTATTTTTTTCTGTTTGGAACTTTTTTATCATTGTTGGTTTTATTGGTAAGCTTTTTGGTTAAATTCATCGAAAGAAAAGCTCAAAAAACCATTTTGCTACTAGAAATATTAGCTTTTATTTTTTTATATAATGCCAGTTCTTATGACTATTGGGGCGAAGAACTTTGGGGTTATTGGGTAAGTTTTGCTGCTATTATTTTGCTCACACTATTTGACTTTTATATTTGGTGGAAAAGCAGAAAAGCTTAATATAAGTCTCTTTGATTAATTTCAACTCCAATATTTTTCAATCTCAAACATTCTGTTACATTTGCTAACCATGAAAATAAAATCATTTTGTTTTGTAATTGCATTATTTTTATTCATTAAAATAAATGCGCAAACTATTCCAACAGTTATCATTAACGCCACAATTCATGTGGGTAACGGACAAGTTATTGAAAATGGAACGGTGGTTTTTAGTCAAGGTAAAATTGAATATGTGGGTACCGAAAGTAGAACATTGTATAAAACTGCCGCCATTATTGATGCGAAAGGAAAACATGTTTATCCGGGTATTATTTGCTTAAATAATTATGTTGGATTAAGTGAAATAGAAGCGGTTCGTGCCACCCACGATTTTAGTGAAAATGGACATATGAATCCGAATGTTCGTTCCCAAATTGCTTATAACACCGACTCAAAAATTCTTCCTACTTTAAAAGTAAATGGGATTTTATTTGTTCAATCGGTTCCGCAAGGTGGCATGATTAGCGGCACTTCAAGCATTATGAAAACTGAAGGCTGGAATTGGGAAGATGCAACAGTGAAACAAGATGATGCCATTCATTTAAATTGGCCAGAATACACCCATGCCAACGAAAAACAGAAGGAACAAATAGCGGAAAGAATCAATGAAATAAATGCATTTTTTGATGATGCTTTGCAATATCAAACCAACACACCTGCTGTTACGAATGTGAGGTTAGAGGCCATGAGAGGTTTATTTAACCAAACAAAAAAATTGTTTATTCATGTAAATACTGCCAAAGGAATTATCAATAGCATCAACTTTTTTAAGAAGAATTTTCCAAGTATTCAATTGGTATTGGCTGAAGCAACTGAGGCAAACTTGTGTGTCGATTTTATAAAAGAAAACAATATTCCTGTGGTTTTAAGTAATATTCATAGCCTGCCAAGTAATGCAAATAAAGATGTGGATCAACCTTTTAAAACTGCTGCTCAATTGCAAAAAGCCGGAATATTATTGGCAATTAGCCACAAAGAAAG
>JBMOGB010000037.1:0-23356 GCA_049318585.1 Bacteroidia bacterium
TTATTTAGCATCTGTTTTATAATGATAAACTTCCTTATTGTATTGCCAATATTTATCTCCTAACGGAGTTTATTTAGCATCTGTTTTATAATGATAAACTTCCTTATTGTATTGCCAATATTTAACTCCTAACGGAGTTTATTTAGCAGCTGTTTTATAAATTCTATTATTTATATTGTTAGAGTTAGTTCCATAGGAACGACACATTTTGTAACAACGGGTTTTAACCCGTTGAAAAAACTAACAGACCCTTCTAAACGAAACCCCCAAAATCTTTGCGAAAAGCTTTTAGCTTTTCGCAAAGATTTTGGGGGTTTCGTTATATTAATTATACATATTTCCACCAGTTTCACTGGTGGCTATTGATATTAAACTCCTTCAGAGTTTTTAATTTACTGCTCCCTACGTATAAGTCTATATCCACTCTTAACGGGTCGGGCTTTTTGTTCCAATCTTTTTTATGCAGCCCGCCAATCCATTGCAAAAAAAGGATTTCCACTTCAATCCCTTACGCAAACATTTTATTCAATATAAGGAACTACTGTTATCCGATAAAAACTATGTAAAACCTTTTAACTCCTTTAAGTATAGTCCCTACGGGACATTTATGTTAGGAACATTTCATTATTGAATTACCAATATTTAACTCCTAACGGAGTTTATTTAGCAGCTGTTTTATAATGATAAACTTCCTTATTGTATTGCCAATATTTAACTCCTAACGGTGTTTATTTAGCAGCTGTTTTATAATGATAAACTTCCTTATTGTATTACCAATATTTAACTCCTAACGGAGTTTATTTATTAGCTGTTTTATAATAATAAACTTCCTTATTGTATTGCCAATATTTAACTCCTAACGGAGTTTATTTATTAGCATTCCTAAGTTGGTAAATAGATAATTATAAAATTGAATTTTGTTACCAAAGAAATCGAAAATATTATTTCGGAAAACAATATAAGGAACACCTCAATTGTAAAAAAATCTATATTTTGTAAAAAAATGATTTTTGTAATAAAAAAAATTATATTCGAATTACTAAAATAATTCAATTATGATAAAATTTTGTACCCAAAAAACCATTTTTTCATTGTGTTTATTGTTGTTAAGTATATCGTTACTTAAAGCTCAAAGCATACAAACTTCTACTGTTAGCATAATCAATAATTTAACCCAACCAAGTATGAGTTATCATCATACTTCAAGGCTTGGAAAAACGGGTAGTTGCGGAGTTGATACTTTGTATTATCCGTATAATAAAACTACAGCATTTAACGCCATTTCATTAAATGCAAGTACAAGCGGAAATGCTTTTGCACAATGGTATCCTGCACCAAACGCCATTACTGTTTCTGGCTTCGATTTTTTTGCTTGGCAAAGCAGTACTACTTTAAGTGCAGTAGTAAGTTTAACATGCAGAATGTATGCTGCCGGAACCGATTCTATGCCAACGGGCTTGCCTTTGGCTACAGTTACAGTAAATGTTGATTCTAGTTTTGGTGGTGGATTGCTTTCTGTTTTAAAAAAATCAGCTGTGTTTTCTACTCCTGTAACTACCAGTAATCCTTATGTAATTACCTTGGAAACTACCAGTTCTTTAAATGTTTCGGTTATTGCAAATAGTTGGACAGCTTCGCCACCAAACGGACAAAGTCAGTGGTTAAGTTCAGTAAGAATTGGTACTACTTATATTAGAAGTTATGGAATAAATGTAGGCGGACCAGTATTCAATGCCGATTTTATTTTTCTTCCTTATGTATCGTATTCTTTGAATGCAAACTTTTCTCGTTCGGCTTGTATTACTGGATTCAACAATATTACATTTACCAATACCTCTTCCAATGTTTTATTCAATCCATTTTATAGTGTTCGTGCTTTTCAAAACATTCCACAATTAAGTTGCATGTGGGATTATGGCGATTCATCGGGAACTTGGTACGCTGTTAACGGAGCAAGAACTTATAATTACAGAATTCCTTATTCGGTAAAATTAAAAGATACATTATACGGTTGGCGTGTAGGTTGTGTTGATGAAATTACTTATCAAATTCCTGCTGCTCCTGCAAGTCCTAGTGCATACAATAATAGTCCTTTGTGTAGCGGTGCTACTTTACAATTAAGAGCTGATACCATTGCAGGCGCATCTTATTATTGGACAGGTCCAAACGGATTTACTTCTACTTTACAAAACCCAACCATTACCAATGCAAGTTTAACAATTGTAGGAATTTATGCAGTTACTGCTATAATTGGTCAATGTTCGTCTGCTGTAGCTACTACAAATGTTACTATCATTACTACTCCTGTTGCTACTAGCAATAGTCCTCGTTGTGCTGGTCAAACATTAAATTTATCGGTAACAGCAATAACAGGCGCTACTTATTCATGGACAGGGCCAAACAGTTTTTCATCTACCTCACAAAGTCCTTTTATTTCCATTACTACTATAGCAGATTCTGGGTTATACAATGTATCGGTTACTGTAAGTGGTTGCGGAACATTAGGTCCATATCCAGTTGCGGGAGCAGTAAATAGAGTTCCAATAACTCCAGTAGTTACCAGTAATTCTCCACTTTGTGTTGGCGATAATTTAAACCTAACATCATCCACTTATATTGGAGGAAATTACAATTGGACTGGGCCAAATGGTTTTTCATCTACCCAACAAAACCCTTCTAGAGCAAGTGTTCAAAGTTCGTTTGCTGGAACTTATTCTGTTGTTATTTCCTCCAATAATTGTAATTCTACAGCAGGTTCTGCTACTGTTTTGGTAAACAATGTCCCTACTTCACCAACAGCAGGAAACAACGGACCATTATGTGCTGGACAAGCTTTAAGTTTAACAGCAAGTAGCATTGCAGGTGCTACTTATAGTTGGAGTGGACCAAATAGTTTTACTTCTACTTCTCAGAATCCTGTTCGTTCTAGTTTAACCACTTTAGATGCTGGAAGTTATAGTGTAATTGCCTCTGTTAATGGTTGTGCTTCTGTAGCAAGTATAACAAATGTGCTAATTACTACTTTAACACCTACACCAGTTGCAAGTTCAAATGGCCCATTATGTCCAGGACAAAATTTACAATTATCAGCAGCTACAATTCCAAATGCTACTTATGCTTGGACAGGGCCAAATAGTTTTACATCTACTCAGCAAAATCCAGTAATTAATGGCGTAACTTCATTAAATGCAGGAATTTACAGTGTTTCGGCTACTACTTCAGCTTGCGGAACTTCTAACCAAGGTAATATTACATTAGTAGTAAACAGTTTGCCATCGGCACCTTCAGTTAGTAATAACGGTCCTGTTTGCGATGGTTCAAACATCAACTTAACAGCATCAACTATAACAGGTGCTGA
Organism: Bacteroidia bacterium; assembly: GCA_049318585.1. Lineage (GTDB taxonomy): Bacteria > Bacteroidota > Bacteroidia > UKL13-3 > UKL13-3 > JAAFJM01. The sequence goes on from JBMOGB010000037.1 coordinate 3,359, forward strand.
ATATAATTGGAGTGGGCCAAACGGTTTTACTTCTAATAGTCAAAACCCAACTATTACCAATGCTAATTCAGCAAAAAAAGGACAGTATAGTGTTTATGTTACCGTTACAGGTTGCGGAACTTCACCTGTTGCAAATACACAAGTTGTAACCCATGTAATTCCAACTGCACCAATTGCTAGCAGTGGCGGATCAGTTTGTTTGGGCGATAGTTTAAAACTTTTTGCTTCTTCCAATACCGTTGGTCCAAATGCTATTTTTACATGGACTGGTCCAAATAGTTTTAGTTCAACTACCAAAAATCCATTTATACAAAATTCAACGGCACTAAACACAGGTAGCTATAGTTTAACAGTAACTGATTCTGGTTGTATTTCTCCTGCTTCATTAGTTATAGTAGTAGTAAAAAGTATTCCTTCTGCCCCTACTCCATCAAGTAATTCGCCTATTTGCGAAGGTGTAACTTTAATGCTTTCTGCATCAAATGTAAGTGGTGCTACTTATAAATGGACAGGTCCAAATTTTAGTTCAAATTCACAAAATCCTTTGTTAAAAGATATACTAAGTTCGGGAAGTGGAACATACAGTGTTTCATCAATTGTAAATGGATGTTTTTCAGTACCTGCCAATACTACTGTGCTTATAAACCCAACTCCAAACGCACCAACTGCAAGTAATAATGGACCAAAATGTATTGGTGATAATGTAACTTTATCGGCTTCAAATATTACTGGTGCTACCTACAATTGGATTGGCCCAAACAACTTTAATTCTAGTTTGCAAAACCCAGTTTTATCAAATGTAGCTTTAACACATACAGGCGATTATAGTGTAATTGCTATTTCATCATCGTGTGTTTCTGTTCCTGCCATCACTTCACTTCAAATAAATAACATTCCAATTGCGCCAACTATTAGTAGTAATCCTGTTTCAGGTATTGCTTGTGGTGGCGATAGTGTTCAATTATTTGCTTCATTTACTGCAGGTGCTGCTTACGATTGGACTGGTCCTGCTGGTTTTAATTCTAATATGCAAAGTCCTACTTTAAGAAATGTAAATGCTTCTATGAGTGGAAAATATTTTGCTACAATTACCAAAGGTGGTTGCTCTTCAACTCCTAACAATTATAATTTAACTATTAATGATGCTCCAACTACTAGCGATATTTCTGGTTTAAATGAACTAAAAAACTATGAAACTGCTACCTATTCTGTAACTGGTTCACCTAATTCTACCTATATTTGGATTGCATATGGCGGAGGTTCAGTAATAGCTGGCGGAACAACAAATACTGCTACTGTTAAATGGGGAGCTGCAAATGCTACAACAGCAGTTATTAGAGCTAGAGAAACCAATACTTCAAAATGTAATGGTGTTACAAAAGAACTTTATGTAAATGTAAAATCAAATATTGGTGTAGCTGAACAATTTAATCAACTTGGAAATATTAGTTTGTTTCCAAATCCTACTAATAAGTTAGTAAACCTCCAATTTGACTTATTTAATAGTGCCACTGTAATGATAGAAATTGTAGATATTTTAGGTAAAAAACAATTTATTCAAACCAACTTTATTAGCAATAAAGAATTATTACCAATTGATATTTCTGTTTTAAAAGCTGGTGTATATTTTGTAAATATTACCATTAACCAAAACAAAAAAGTAATGCGTTTGGTGGTTGAATAAAAAATGTTTATGATTATAATTTCAGTAACAAATTAGCTTTTTAAAGCCACAGATTCACAGATTTCTAGACAATAAATCTGTATTTAAAGATATATAATTTGACTGATTTTCAATTTTATATTCCGAAAAGCATCAATGAAAAATTTGATAAATCTGTGAATCAGTGGCTGCTTTTTTAATTCAATAGAAGTTGTGGATTGTTACATAGAATAAAAAATGTTTGTGATTATAATTTTAAAAAAAAGAACATATTTATTATGTTCTTTTTTTTGCTTTGCAATGAATAAAGAAAGAAAATGAAAATAGAAATTTGGAGTGATGTAATGTGTCCGTTCTGCTATATTGGTAAACGAAAGTTTGAAACTGCTTTGGCACAATTTGAACATAAAAATGAAGTAATTGTAGAATGGAAAAGTTTTCAACTAGACCCAAATACTGTAACCAATGCTAGCAAAAACACGTTAGAACATTTGGTTGAATCTAAAGGTTGGACAATGGATTACACCAAACAAACCATTGCACATGTTACAGAAACAGCAAAAGAAGTTGGCTTAAATTTTCATTTCGAAAAAACAATTGTTGCTAATTCATTTCATGCCCACAGGTTATTACATTTAGCAAAAACACACAATCTTCAAAACCAGTGTAAGGAATTACTTTTAGCTGCTTATTTTACAGAAGGTAAAAATATAGATGACCAAGATGTTTTAAAAAATATTGGACTTCAAATTGGTTTAGATGCTAATGAAGTTTCCAATTTATTAGCAAGCAATCTATTTGCTGACGATGTGACTAACGATATTTACCATGCACAACAAGTGGGAGTTCGTGGTGTTCCTTTCTTTGTATTGGACAATAAATACGCCATTTCTGGCGCTCAAAGTAGTGAAACTTTTTTAGCTGCTTTAACTCAAACTTGGAACGAAACGGAGAAATAAACGTTTCTCATAAAATCAATTTATTTGTTTTTCAATTAGTTGCAGTTAAATTTATAGATGTAACTAATTTTTTTAATATTTTATTTGTACCGACCGTTCTGTTTGTTTAATATTGCCAACGCAAAAAGAAAAATGAATATTAAACACGACAAAGAATTGGTTTTAAAAACTGGACTAAAATTGTTTTGTACTAAAGGTTATAACAGTTTAGGAGTAGATGAAATATGCAAAGTTTCAGGCATGACTAAAGGTGCGTTTTACAATGCGTTTAAAAGTAAAGAACAATTTTTAGTCCATTCATTATTGCTTTATAGTGAAAACAATTTGCTTAGAATATCGAAAGAATTGGCAACAAATAAGCAAATTTCGGCATTTGATAAACTTAAAAGTTTTTATGTAAAAATGTTTGAAGCACAAGTAAAAAACAATTTTACTGGTTGTTTTATTAACAATACCATGTCGGAATTAGGAGTAACAAATGAATTGGTTTCAAATGTTACAACAACCGAATACAATAAAATTATAGAAACAATTATACCAACAGTTATTGCTGCGCAAAATGAAGGTAATTTAACCAATGATATTAGTGCAAAAGAAATAACTGAATTATTGCACGCTACATTTTATGGATTGCTAACCATTGCTAAAAGTACGCGAAACACAGCACAAGCCATCAATACATTCAACACATTATACAACAATTTAAAAATAAACAAAAATGAGTAACACTACAATTATTAAAAGAGAAATTGAAATTAACCTTTCAAAAGAAAAAGTATGGAAAGCAATTGCCGATTTTGGTAATATTTGCCATGGTCATCCAGCTGTAAGTAAGTCGTATATTACATCTACACAAAAAGAAGGAGTTGGAGCTACACGACATTGCGATTTTACCATGATGGGTGCTAGTGCCGAAGAAAAAGTTGTGGAATGGAATGAAGGTAAAAATGTAAAAATTGAAGTTTATGAGTTAAAAAAAATGCCAGGTATAGACACCATGGCGCTTGATCTTTCAATAAGCAACAAAAACGAAAAAACAATTTTATTGAGCACCATGACTTACACCATGAAAAATGGTTTCTTTGATTTCATGAACAGTTTAATGATGAAAAACATGAATGCTAAATTATTGGATGGGATTTTAGCTGGCCATAAATTATACATAGAAACTGGCACAATTGTAAACGAAAAAACCAAATTGGATTTATCGCCAGTAGTAAAATTAAACTAAAAAAATGACCGAAAATAAAACGTATTTAATAGTAAATGCTATTCCAAATACCGAGGATATGCAAAGCTTTCAACTATATATATCGCAGATTGTAGCCATTTTTACCAAATTTGGTGCGTCAAATATTCAACGATTTAAAACCTTGGAACAAATTATGGGAAATGGTGGTATAAAAGCCATTGCTGTATTTGAATTCCCGAATGCACAATCTATTAAAGATATGAAAGCAAGTGTTGAATTTAATGCGTTGAATGAACTTAGGAAAAAAGCTTACAAACAAGAGGTTGATTTAATGATTTGTGATTCACTTTAAAAACATCAACTTTGAGGTTTATTCATTTAATTTTTTTCATATAAATGACATTCAAAAAAGCCATAGAAACACTAAAAAAAGACAAGATTTTTAGTGGAATAATTTTGCTTTGTAACGATAAAGTTCAAAGCCGATTTGATGCTTTAGGCAGTAACGAAGATTTATACATTTCGTTATTGCGAAGCATTGTTTCTCAGCAATTATCAACCAAAGCTGCAAGTACTATTTATGGCCGTTTTTTAAATTTATTTCCAAATAAATATCCATATGCAGTACTCATTCTTGAAACAAAAGATGAACAATTACAAGCAGCAGGATTATCGTTTCAAAAAATAAGTTATTTAAAAGCTGTTGCCCAATATTCATTGACCAATAATTTATTGCAAGAACACATCAATCAATTGAGCAACGATGAAATTATAACAGAATTTACCACCATAAAAGGAGTTGGAAAATGGACAGTGGAAATGATTTTGATATTTGGTTTAAAGCGTTTAGATGTATTTCCTTACGATGATTTAATTGTAAAAAATCGCATCATAAAAATGTACAATATTACTTCAAAAGGCAAACAACTAAAGGCCGATTGCCACCAAATAGCCGAACAATGGAAACCTTATAGAAGCATTGCCAGTTTGTTTTTATGGGAAAGTAAGGATTTGTAAAGGTTTTTTGGGTTAAAGCAACATTGGAAATGAAAAATTACAAAAAAAATCCCAATAACAATCGTTATTGGGATTTTTTATTTATTAAAAACTAGCAGCTAATTAATTGCTTACTTGTTCGGCATAAGCTTCAGTAGGAATACAAGCACAAATTAAATTTCTATCGCCATATGTATCGTTAATTCTACCTACACTCGGCCAAAATTTAGCAGCTCTTACATATGGTAAAGGGAATGCAGCTTCTTGACGGCTGTAAGCGTGTTTCCATTCATCGCTGGTAACCATGCTAGCAGTATGTGGGGCATTTTTTAACATATTATCTAACTTATCAGCAGTACCATTTTCAATAGCCGAAACTTCGTTTCTAATTGAAATCATGGCATCACAAAAACGATCTAATTCATGTTTAGCTTCGCTTTCAGTAGGCTCTATCATTACAGTTCCAGCTACTGGGAACGAAATAGTAGGCGCATGGAAACCATAATCCATTAAACGTTTTGCTATGTCACCAACTTCTACTCCAGATGCTTGTTTGAATACACGAGTATCTAAAATCATTTCGTGTGCACATCTTCCTTTTGTGCCTACATATAGAATTTGGTAATGTTTTTCTAAACGAGCTTTGATATAATTAGCATTTAAAATGGCATATTTAGTAGCATTTTCTAAACCTTCAGTTCCCATCATTCTAATATAAGCATAAGATATTAAAAGAATAGAAGCGCTACCCCAAGGTGCAGCACTTACAGCATGCATTGATTGGCTACCACTTTCAATATTAACAATTACGTGTCCTGGTAAAAAAGGAGCTAAATGGGCAGCAACACCAATTGGACCCATTCCTGGCCCACCACCACCATGAGGAATACAGAAAGTTTTATGTAAATTTAAATGGCAAACATCGGCACCAATTGTAGCTGGACTTGTTAATCCAACTTGCGCATTCATGTTAGCACCATCCATATAAACTTGTCCGCCATTTTCATGAACAATTTTACAAATATCGATTATACCTTCTTCAAAAACACCATAAGTAGAAGGATATGTAACCATTAAACAAGCTAAATTATCTTTGTGTTCAATAGCTTTTGCTCTAATATCTTCAATGTCAATATAACCGTTTTCTAAAGTTTTGGTAACTATCACTTTCATTCCAGCCATAATAGCACTTGCAGGATTTGTTCCATGAGCCGATGAAGGAATCAATACAATATTTCTGTGAGTTTCGCCTTTAAATTTAAAATATTCTCTGATAGTCATTAAACCTGCATACTCGCCTTGTGCACCAGCATTTGGTTGTAACGAAATACCTGCAAAACCAGTTACTTGTTTTAAATATTCCGATAATTCATTAAATATTTGCGTGTAACCTGTAGCTTGATTTCTTGGAATAAATGGATGCAAAGCACTAAATCCAGGATAAGTTACTGGAATCATTTCGGCTGTTGCATTTAATTTCATGGTACAACTGCCTAAAGCTATCATGCTTTCGCAAAGCGATAAATCTTTAGATTCTAATAATTTAATATAACGCAACATTTCGTGCTCGCTATGGTGAGAATTAAACACTGAATGTGTCATAAAACTACTTGTACGTACAAACGGAGAGTCAATATTAAATGAAGTGTGAGATAAAGAAATATTCTTGTCTGTCAAACAATTTAATAATTCAGAAATTCCTTCTAAAGAATGTGTTTCATCTATTGAAATAGAAATATGTTTGTTGTTAATTTTATTGATATTTATTTCAGCATAAACACAATTAGTAATAAATTCGTCAGCATTGGCAACAGCAACAGTTATGGTATCGAAATAATTTTTATTTATAATATTAAATCCATTATCTTTCAAAGCTTTAGCCAATGTTTTTGTTAATCCATGAACTCTTCCAGCTATATTTTTTAAGCCATCAGGACCATGATAAACTCCATACATGCTAGCCATAATCGACAATAGAACTTGAGCAGTACAAATATTTGATGTTGCTTTTTCGCGTTTAATATGTTGCTCACGCGTTTGCAATGCCATACGCAATGCTGAATTTCCTTGGCTATCAATTGAAATTCCAATTAATCTACCAGGCATTTGGCGCTTGTAAGCATCTTTAGTTGCAAAAAAACCAGCATGTGGTCCACCATAACCCATTGGCACACCAAAACGTTGAGAAGAACCAACTACTACATCGGCACCCCATTCGCCTGGAGGAGTTAGTATAGTTAAGCTTAAAATATCGGCAACTACAGCTACTAAAATGTTATTTTCCTTGGCATTAGCCATGAATTTACTGTAGTCAAATATTTCACCATTTGAAGCAGGATATTGAATAATAGCTCCAAAATAAGTATTGTCTAATATGGCAGTTTCGTGGTTTCCAATTACTATTTCTATGCCTGTTGGTTCAGCTCTAGTAATTAATACATCAATGGTTTGTTTAAAGCAAAGTTCAGAAACAAAAAATTTGGTTGCAGTTTCATTTTTACCTTCAGCGTGCATTAAGTGCATGGCTTCGGCTGCAGCTGTAGCTTCGTCTAATAAACTAGCATTGGCAATTTCCATTCCTGTTAAGTCAATTATCATAGTTTGATAATTTAACAATGCTTCCAATCTTCCTTGAGCTATTTCGGGTTGGTAAGGAGTATAAGCAGTGTACCAATTTGGATTTTCGAAAATATTACGCAAAACCACATTTGGAGTATGTGTTCCATAATATCCTTGACCAATATAGTTTGTGTGAATTTTATTTTTTTCTGAAACTGTTTTCAACAAGCTTAACAATTCCATTTCTGTTAATGCCTCTGGCAATTTCATACGTTGTTTTAAACGAATGTGAGCAGGAATAGTTTCATCAATTAACTGATCAAGAGATTCAACACCAATGGTTTTAAGCATTTCTGCAGTGTCTTTTCTCATTGGCGAATTATGGCGATAAACAAATTCGTCTTTATGGTTTGTTTTTATTTGCATGTGAATGTTTTATTTAAATATTTTTTGTCAAATGTACTTTTTTACTAAGAAAATTATAAATGATTAAGGTCAAAAATTTTGACATAAAAAAACCTGTTTCAATTGGTATGAAACAGGTTTTGTAAATATTATATTTTAAAATTATGGTTTTACATTTCCATTTGAATCAGTAACTGTTGCAGCACCACCATTATTATTATTATTAGGCATAGCTGTAGTTCCTTCAATGTTTTCTTTTATTCTACTTTCAGTTCCAGTAACTTCTTGTTCTCCACTAGGACGAGCAAAGTTAGATGCTAAACTTAAAACAATTAGCGTAATGGCTAATATCCAAGTAGCTTTTTCTACCACATCTGTACTTCTGTTAGCACCCATAATTTGGTTTGGAGCTGTAAAATTAGCAGCTATTCCGCCACCTTTAGGATTTTGAATTAATACTACTAAAGTAAGAAGTACGCAAACGATAATGATTAGGATTAGAAAAAATATCATAGTTTTAGTTAATGTTGTGTTCGATTTTTATTTTATTTATTAGGGCTGCAAAATAAGCATTTTTTAGTGGATATATCAAACATAATTTTTCATAAGTTGAAATTGATTTTTTTACCAAACCTTGATTCAAATAAATGCTTGCTAATGTTTCACTTACAATTTCATCTTTTTCTTCTGCACTGGTTTTTGCTACAATGGCTGGGTTAAAAAATTCAGTTTTTGGTCGTGAAATACTAGGATTTTCTCGCATAAACTTTTCTAAAATGTTCTCAATTTCACTTTTCGAGGTTTCATTTGTTAAATTTACTGTTTCATTTATTGAAGATTTTTTTGCTTCAATAACTAATTCCTTTTTGGGTAAAGGAATATATATTTCTATAAATGAATTTTCAAAGAGGCTATTATCAATTATAAAATCATCAAAATTGATTATTTCTTCTTCATTATTTGAATCAATTAAATGCGTTTTTTCTATAATTGGCTTTTTTTCAATATTTGGAACTTTAGCTACATAATTATTGTTAAATAAAGGATCAAAATCTGGAGTTTCGTATTTTGGAATTAAACCTTCTTTTTTATCAAAAATAATATATGGTTTTTCTGCTTCAATTTCTAATTCTTTTAATGCATCAAAATCGGGCAATATTGATACCACTTTGGTAGTATAAAATGATGTTTTTGTATTCTCTTCTAATTGGTCAAAGTTGTTGTTTAATTGCTCATCCTCTGTTATATTTATAGGAATAAAATCATTTTCAAAAACAGATTCTGTAACAGTTTCAACGTTCACTTCTTCAATTATATTATCTGATAATTCTATAATTTCAACAGTTTCTTCAATTGAATCTTGAATAACATTTTTACGCTCAAAAGGAATAGTATTATCATGTGCAATTTCAATTCCTTTTGCAATATTTTTATTCAAATTATGCTCAGCCTTCGATTTAATTATTTGCTTAATTTTATCTACAAAAGCATTGTCTTCATAATTCTTTATTTCATTTGGTTTAACTTTTTCGGCATGATCATCTAATGATTCATTTTTATTGACTTTAAGCCATTCAAAAAAGTTTAAATTATTTGCATCAATGATGGCTTCCGATTCAGTAAAATCATTCTTCAATGCTACTATATCTTTAACTAAATTTCCATCAGCTGTTTCTACTGTATCAATTTCAGATTCTTCAAAATTTTCTATAATATTTTCAGTATTATCATCTGAAATATCAGTAACAGTATTTGAATCTAACACATTTTCTATAACACTTTCATTATTATTGTCTGAAATATCAGTAATAATATTTGAATCTAACACATTTTCTAAAGTTACAATTTCCTTTTCTTCAATAGTATTTGAAATAAACGTTTCTTCATCAATTGTATCTATAATATTACTTTCTAAAATTGGTTCATTTGAAATGATTAATTCCTCAATAGGTTCAACTTTAGCTGCATTTTCAATAATTGCTGAATCAATCAGTTCTTCGCTTTTTTCTTCAATTTCAGTGTTTGAAACAATATTGTTTATTGAATTTGGAAATACCGATTTAGTAATGGTTTCTATATTTTGTTCATCAGCAAATAAACTCGATTCGTCAAAATCAGGAAGAAAAGCTTCCGTATTTACAAAACGTACCAAAGTTCCTTCTGTTTCTACTAAATGAAAGTCAATTTCTGGTTTTATATCAACACTATTATCAATTAAATTTTCTGAAAATTCAAGTGTTTTTTCTGAAATATTTTTATTTTCAATTGGAATATTTATATCGGTTTCAATAGCAGGAATTTCACTGACAATGTTTTCTGAAATTGGTTTTAAAATATCAAAATTATCAATTTTAGTTTCTATGTTTTCAGTTATAAATTCAGGTGTGTTTTCTAAAATGCTTTTAGTTTCAATTGGAACATTTGTTTCTGTTTCAATAGTAGGAATTTCATTGACAATGTTTTCTAAAATTGGTTCCGAAAAATCAAAATTATCACTTGTAATTTCAATGTTCTTTACTATAGATTCAGGTGTGTTTTCTGATTTTTTTTCTGTTTCAAAAGTAGTAATTTCATTATTTGATATTATATTTTGAGCTTCAAATAATAAAGCTTCTTGCTCTAATTTTCCTATTTCAAAATCAGGCCTAGAAACTTTCTCAGCTTTCAATTCATCAGTAACGCGCATTAACGAATTTTCTGGTTCAATTTCAAATGGGTGATTGTTTAAAAATTGATGTAATACTTCTCTGTTGACCACTGAAATTGCAGTAGTTTTTAACTGTTTTTCGTATTCGTAATGATGAGTATTTAAAAGTGCTTTGGCCAATAAAATTTGAGCAGTGCTAAAGAATGGATAATCAGCCACAATTTTTTTTAACGTGTCAATGTGTTCATTTCCCAGCTTATCTGGATTTATAATTAAATCGGTAAATTCGGCTTTGTTCACTAATTATTCTTTCAATTTTAAAGTTAGCAAAATAGTATTTTTTTCTATAAAAAATATTGTTACAGCATTTTATAATTTTTCCTTGAAAATTACCAATTAATAAAAGCTGCGTTGAATATATCTTGAACCAACATATCAACCACTTTACCAGACAATTCAGCTTCACGAGCTTGAAAATTATCAGTTGCATTGAAATCTATATTATTTGAAAAAGTTTTAGTAAAGTTTTTGTCCACTGCTTTTTTATTTTCAAAAACTATTTCCATTGTTATCGTTAATCGGTTCAAAGCATTGGTTTGATTGCCCTGAATAGCTGCTGGTTTAATTTCGTAGCTTAGTATTTTTCCTGTAAAAGATAAGTCGGCATCAGTTGTAGTTAACTTTAAAGGCGTTTCGTTTACAAACTTTTGCTTTAATTTTTCCGATATATTTTGACTCAATAATGGATAAACAATACTTGCCAAGTTTGAGATATATGCAACGGAAACAGTGCTTGCATCAGGAGGAACACTTGCCCCGGTATGGCTATAAACACCACAACCACTCAAAAATATATTTATACAAAAAACGATAATTAAAACTAATTTTTTCATGGTGCAAAGCTAAAAATCTTTATCAAAATTTATCAATCTATTTATTATTAGACCTATTTTATAAAGATAAAAATAAATAGAAAATTCCCAAAAAACACACAACACACAAAGTTTGCTTATTTTTATCAGATACAACCTATTAATAAAAAGTTATTTTCGCCCCTTTGTTATCCCAAGTACTATGATAAAACTAGCAAACAGATTAAACACCATTGTTGAGTCAAACACTTTGCGAATGTCGAAGTTAAGCCGTGAGTTGCAAGCGCAAGGAAAAGATGTAATCAATTTAAGTTTAGGTGAACCCGATTTTCAAACACCTCAACATATAAAAGATGCATCAAAAAAAGCCATTGATGATGGTTATACTTTTTATACGCCAGTAGTTGGTTATTTGGATTTGCGTCAAGCTATCAGCGAAAAATTTAAAAATGAAAATGGACTGTTTTATGCTGCCGATCAAATTGTAGTATCTACAGGCGCTAAACAAGCCATAATAAATGTGCTTTTGAGCCTTTTAAATCCTGGTGATGAAGTAATAATTCCAACTCCTTTTTGGGTTAGTTATTCCGAAATGGTAAAAATTAGTGAAGGTGTTCCTGTTTATGTTTATAGCAATGTAGCGCAAGATTATAAAGCTACTGCTGAACAAATAGAAGCTGCCATTACTCCAAAAACCAAAGTATTTATTTTTTCTTCACCTTGTAATCCAACCGGTTCAGTTTTTAGTAAAGACGAGTTATTTGCTATTGCAAAAATGTTTGAAAAATATCCTGATATTTACATCATTTCTGATGAAATATATGAGCATATCAATTTTATAGGAAAACATGAAAGTATTGGTCAATTTGATTTTATAAAAGACCGAGTTATTACTGTAAATGGTGTAAGTAAAGGCTTTGCTATGACAGGTTGGAGACTGGGGTATGTTGGTGCTCCCAAAGAAATTGCGCAAGCATGTGAAAAACTTCAAGGACAATTTACCAGTGGAACAAATTCCATTGCACAGCGTGCAGCTTTGGCTGCATTGCAAAGCAATTTAACTCCAACTTTTGAAATGAGAAAAGCATTTCAAAGAAGAAGAGATTTGGTGCTAGGTTTAATGAAAGAAATTGATGGTTTTAAGCTAAATGTTCCTGAAGGTGCTTTTTATGTTTTTCCAGATGTGAGCAGTTATTTTGGAAAAAGTGATGGTACTATAACCATTAATAATTGCGAAGATTTATGTATGTATATTTTGCATAATGCCAATGTAAGCATTGTTGGTGGCGATAGTTTTGGTGCTCCAGAATGTGTAAGATTTAGCTACGCTACAAGTGACGATAAATTAGTAGAAGCCATTAGAAGAATAAAAGAAGTTTTACAAAAACTAAAATAAATAATTGATTTCAAAGAGCAAATGAGTACTCAAAACAATTTAATTAATCAGTTTGAAAACATACCAGTTTTAGTCATTGGCGATGTAATGATTGATGCTTATCTGTTTGGAAATGTTGAACGAATATCGCCAGAAGCACCTGTGCCAATTGTGGCGGTTAATAAAAAAGAAAATAGGTTAGGTGGCGCTGCCAATGTAGCTTTAAACTTGGTAGCATTAGGTGCTAAACCAATTCTTTGTTCTGTAATTGGTAACGATTTGGAAGCACATGATTTAATAAAATTATTGCAAGAAAATAAAATTGACGCCAGTGGAATTATTAAAAATAATGACAGAATAACAACGGTAAAAACCAGGGTTATTAGCCAAAATCATCAAATGATTAGGATTGATAACGAAGATGCTACGTATTTAAATCAAGTGCAAACATCTTTGTTAATTGATAAAATAAAAGAGTTATTGCCGTTGGCAAAAATTGTAATTTTTGAAGATTATGATAAGGGAGTTATTACCGAAAAACTAATTGATGAAATTTCGAAAGCTGCCAATGAATTAGGCATTCCAACAGTGGTTGATCCTAAAAAACGAAATTTTGGGTTTTATAAAAATGTTACTTTATTTAAACCCAATTTAAAAGAATTACGTGAAGGTATAAAGCACGATTTTTTATTACAAAACAAAGAAGAGTTTGAACAAATTTGTAAGAACTTTATTACAAAAATGAATATCAAATATTTGTTTGTAACACTCAGCGAAAACGGTGTGATGATTACCAACGGAACTGAGTTTATATATATTCCTGCCCACTTGCGTAAAATAGCTGATGTAAGTGGTGCTGGCGATACCGTAATAAGTGTAGCTTCCCTTTGTTTAGCTTTAAATATACCTATATTTCAATTAGCCACCATTTCAAATTTAGCTGGCGGATTGGTTTGTGAAGAGGTTGGTGTTATTCCAATTAATCGCATGAAATTAGCAGAAGAGTTGAACGAAATTGGAATCAGTTATTCCATGTAATGAGTTGTAAAAAAATTACTTGATTATTGACAATGATTGTAAAATTATCTACCGTGTTTTTTGGTTTTTAAAGTTCCAATATCATATCCAATTCCTATGTGAAACTGCATGTAAGAATCGGTAATTATATCAGTAGTGCGTTTAGAAGTTAAATTATATTCAGGGAAAAACGATTTAAGTTCTCTTGTTGAATCAAAAACTTTTATTTGATCATCTAATCTACCATTATTGGTTTCTACCCATTTATTGTAATCACCTCCATAAAGAATTCCTTTACCAAAATCGTCTAGGTAATCGGTAAAAGTAAACACATATTTCATTTCACCTTTTAAATGAAATCTTTGATAGTTAACATTCATTTGAAACAACCCATTTAAACCGCCAGAATATTGAAAATACTGTCCTTTTCCATTATAATTTTGTCCTTCAGTTCCTAGTTCTCTTAAACTAACTTTTATAACACTATCAGCACTTTTACTGTAATATAAATTACGGTATGGATCAAACTTAAAAAATGTTACACCCAATCCTAAAATTGGAGTAAATGATACCTTATTTGTTTTAGCAGATTCGTAATTGGTTAATGGTTTTAAATTCCATAATGCGTTAAAATCTAAGGCTTTTATATCAGTTATAAAGTTATATTCAAAACTATTTACTTGGTAAATAAGTCCTTTATTTTTATCGCTATAAACTACAGGCGCTGCTCTTCCAATGTAGTTAGCAGCTGATGCATTCCCCATTGAAACACTGAACATATAAAAATTAGAATTGAAAGATATTTTCTTAGAATAATTGTATTGCAAACCAAATCCACCCGACCAATCTAATGCTCCAGGAATGCCCCATTTTGTTTTTACATCACCAAAAACAGTTGCTAAACCACCCCAAACTAACACTTCAAATGTTGGTATAAATTTTACATATGGAAAATAATACGCGCTTGATTGAATCCAAAGTCCGGGTTGTTGTTTTACCAAGTATTTTGTTCTTGAAGTATCTTTTTTAACAGTTAGTGCTGGAATAATTACTGAATATTTATTGTCAATAATTGCAGTTTTTGGAATTACATTATATGAAATATTTTGATTGTAAAAAACTTGGGTTTTACCATCATTTTGTTTTAAAGTAAATGGAACCGAATTTCCATTCGGATCCAATAATTGAGTAATGTTTAAAGGTTTTTTTGCGAAAAAATCTATCGTATCTTCATTGTGGTTAATCTGTTTTATCCAATTAGTTTCGTCTGTCCAATTATACAAATCAGAAATGGTAGTTTTTACAAATGGTAATCTCAAATCGTTTTGATTATCGTAAATTGGACGATTATCATTTGATGAAAACATTTTGTCAATAGAAATTGTATCTTGATTACCTGTAACAGAAAATCCAATTGAACCGTTTGATGATGAATTTCTGTTAAATGCTAAGTAATTGCTTTTAAAATTTTTGCTATAAAAAGGCTTTGCTAACTCAATGTGTAACATTCCCAAAGTGCTATCAATTCCTTTGATATTATTTTCGTAAAAAGCCAAATTATTTAAGTTGGTTTCGTACTTTAAATTACCTGCTGATTCAATGATAATACCAGCATTGTTATTATAGAAAAAACTATTGGATAAATTGATTTTACTATTGCTTTTATTCAAATCAATAATTGGTGATGAAATATAAATAATAGGTTCAAAAAAAACAGATTTTGATATACTGATATTATCAATATTTGTAGTTTTTCTCGACCAATAAGGATCAAATCTTAGTGGCTGAATTAAGCCAATAAAATTTACATTATTCAAATTAATTGTTGCCAAATAATTATTTCCTTTTACTATAAAACCTTCACCTGGTTCATTGGTTTTTTCTGAAACAATTTGAATAGGATTGTCTTTTGTACCATTTAAATCTATGCTTCCTTCTACTAAAATTCGAACATTTGGACTTAAAACTAATACTGTTCCAGCCTTTAAAACGTATGTTGAACCTTTTGAAACAGAAATTGATTCTTTAAGTTTTATAGTGTCTTGTGCCATTAATGGTTTAAAGCCAATAGCAATAATTATAAGTACTAAAATTTTAAAATATTTATTTTTCATAATTATAATATTGGGATAATAATTGATTGATCTAATGATTTTATTTTATTGCCAATTCTAACATTGATAGAATGAATAATAATGTACTTAAGTGATTCAATATCCTTATTCGGAACTTGAACTTTTGAACCAACTATTGATTCTTCAAATGGACTTGCATTTACCCATCTAACTTTGTAAGAATCTAATTTGTAAAAATTATTATTTATACTTGGGTGCGAAGCAACTAAGTTAAAGAATTTTAAAGAATTTAAGCGTTGTTTGCTTATATTAAATGAAGGCAATTCGTTTATAATTACCCTCGGATTTGGAATTGATTTTATAAAAACTGAATCATGGAAAACTAATCCATTTGGAGTAGTTAACTTTATTTCGTTCCAACCTTCTTTTGTAATGTTAAAACTTATTTCGTTTTTTTCACGGTTGTACTTAGCATTTTTATCACCTTCAATGATTAAATTAGCTTTGGCATTTCTAGTTTCAACTTTTAAAGTATAATCTACTCCACTAAAACATAACCTTAACGGAATTGACTCTTTTCGAGGAAAAAACTCAGGAAAAACTTCAAACTGTAATTCTTCCGAATTGTTAGAAGAGTTAATATTTATGCTGTATTTGCCCGAGGCTGTTGGCTTAAAAATGGCACTATCAAAACTTATCATTTTATAGTCAAACGATTGAATATTATTATGTAATATTTTTAACGATTTTATAGAATCGCCTTTTAACGATAAATAGACTTCTTGATTTACATAAACATTTGAAACATTTGATTTAAAACTTATCAAAGGTTTTAGCGATTCAACTTCTTTGAATTCACTTTTATTTAGTAGCAAAATCCTTAACTTAAATTCTTTTATAAAATTGTTTGCAATAATTGCAGGAACATTTTTCCAACGCCATTTTATCCAACCTTTTTCGTCACCACTTAAAATCCCATTTTCAAGATCTAGTTTAAATAATTTTTCAAAGTTTATTTTCCTTATGTCGGTTTTCTCTAGTCCTTTCGACCAATTGTTAAGCTTAACTATAATTTGAAACAATGTTTTTCCATTGTTTTCATCAATAAAAAATTTGTCAGATTTTGTGTAAGAATTTGGCTCTTTAATTTTTTTCGTTTTTGTATCAAGCAAAACATTTTCTAAAAATAAAACTTCAAATGAATCAATTTCGTTAGCTGCTTTTTCTAAAATTGGGTCGGTATATTCGGCTTCTGGTCTATCAATATAACTGCTAATATATTTATTAACCGAAATCCATTCTGCAGGAATTTGTATAATTGATAAAATCAAAAATATCAGATACATTAACTGAATAACTTTGAATCTTAGCCTTTTACTTTTCGATATTCGGGTATATTCTGACATTATTTTGAAATAAATATTGGTGAACCCATAATAGTAGAAATTCCATCTTTGTTAAGTAACCTAATTTTATCAAAAATCAAAGTTGAACCTAAAGGCAAATTAGTTTCAATATCTCTTAATTCGTTTCTCAAAAAACGAGTATTACTTTTTATAGTTTCCATTTTTCCATTAGGAAGTGCTACTGTAAAATTAAAGTTTACCACTTGCCAATTTGGATTAACCGATTCTAAACAATGAACATTAGCAAATGTTGAAATTTGCCCAGCCATGTCTTTTAAAACTATTTTAGGTAAATCAATTCGTTGAGCAAACATTTGTTTTCTACTTAATACAGTAGAACCCGAACGCAATTCTAAAGTAAAAAAACCTTCATTTGTTGGAGTAATTTTCAATACGTTATTATTTAATTTAACTGAAGCACTTTTAGAAAAGAAATTCAAATCTGGAACATTCTCTAAGCTTGTAAAATCGGGTGAAAGCGTTGTTTCTTGATCAACAAAACAAATGATATCGTTTTCATCTTCAAAAAAGCGCATATCTGAATTTACAACATCAAAAACCAATGTAGCTGTTTCGTCTTTTACCCTAGCAGAAAGTATGTATTTACCCTCTTGTTGTGCTTTCCAATTTAACACATAATGAAAATTGGAAACTTTTTTCACTTTGTAGGTTACATTATTTATAATAACTTCAGGTTTAATTATTTTGCTAGTATAAAAATCAAATACCACATTTTCTTTTAAATAATAAGTCTTTTTTAAACTTTTTATTAGAGAAGGGTCTTTCTTAGCGGCTTTTATTGTGATGTTAATATTTTGATCTTTAATTTTCAAATAATCAAAAGTATTGTATAAAATAACCGATTCGTAATGGTTCAATAACGATTCAATAAAACCATTGGGAGCGTTGAAAAAATATGTTTGAAATATTTTTTTATGACCTTTTTTATTCGGTGCTTTCAGTCCAAATTCTACTTCCAGTTTCTCTTTCTTTTCACCTTCAAAATAGCTAACAAAATTTTCTAAAAATAATTGTAAATTTTCTAAATTTTTACTGTCGGTCAAAACCTTAGATGAAAATTTTGAATCTTTTAAATTTTCATCTTTTATTTTCTTTTTACTAAAATAGTTATTTAAAATAATTTTCAACACACTAATTTCTTCCAAAGCCAATAATGAATTGGCCTTAAAAGCAATTTTTTTCGAATCGTTTACTTTAAATTTTGTAAGCTTTATTTTTAACCTTTCATTGAGTTCATTTTGTGAATTGGCAAATGGACCAAAAAACTTCAAATAATTTCCTGAAGTAGAAAAAAAGAATAAAACTATAAAAATTAAATACAGAAAAGAAACTAATTTTAAATTTAATAACCTACTTCTTCGTATTCTTACGGTTTCTGACATATTTATACATTACCTTTTGTAATAAATTCTTGGTATTTCGAATTTATTATTTTCATGTTTTTATTGTATTCGTCTATTTGTTTGTTAAACTCTTCTACGTTCGAATGCATCATTTTACTTGAACTTGCGCTTTCGGCCATTTCAGTTTTTATGGTTCCCAACGATGTGTTGAAATCGTTCATTTGTTTTGATAACGAACTCAAAGTTTCACTAAATTGAATCATTGCCTCCTGATAACCTTTATTCATGTCTTCAGTCAGCTCTTTATTAGCCATAAGCTGTGGAAATACATTTTCCCAGTTATAATCTTTATCAGGTGTTGATCTTTCAAAAGCCGATATCATAAAAATAGTAGCTTCTATTGATAAACCGAATACAAATAATTCATTGGCATAATCCCATCCAATAAATTTAAACATGGATGCTATTAATATAACTGCAGCACCAAAACCATAAATAAATGTAATGGCATTTAATTTTCCTTTTACTTTTTTTGTCATAAATATTTTTATTAAAACTATTTTTTAAATAACGATTCGTTGAACTCTAACCAGCCTTGTTGTTGCTTTTTCATCATATCTTTTGTAGCCATTTTTACTGCAAAATACATTGCAATACTAAAGACAAAAATAACTAAACCATAAAAAATTAATTTAGACAATAAATCTTCTTTCATTTTTGCATTTAAATATTCAATTGATTTATTCTGTTCTAAATATTTTTTTTCAAATCCTTCTAACGATAAATTTACAGCTTCCTCACTTTGTGCTTGTAGTTCAAGTAAATTATTGGTTTTTTTTTGTAGTAAAATTGACTGACTTGCAATGGAGTCATTACTTGCTTTTAACTTATCTTTTATCGATTCAATTTTGTTTTCTAACTCACTAACTTTACCCGATAAGTCTACATTTTTTGATACTTCTTCAATGTATAAATTCTCTAAATTTGATATTTGACTTTCAACAGAATTGGTTTGTCCAATAGCATAAATTGGAAATAATATTACGATTAGGATTGCTAATTTTTTCAATTTGTAATTCATTTAAGTATATACAATGATATTGAAAATTTTGAATTTTATAATATTTTTTTTGTAATTTTTTTCATTTGTAATTTTCTGTCAATTTTGTTATATATACTTATAGTTTTTCTTACTCCTTTATGTTATTTCTAAACCAAAATCTGGTGCTTAAATTACAGCTTTACTGATTTCTATAATAAGTAATTATACTTGTAACTAAAGTTTGTTTTTATAATACAAAAGCATCTTGAATCGAATAAGAATACCAAATATTTATCAATAATTTAAATTGTAAATTTTGCAAATAAATATGAGTTTATTGCTTGAAAAATCAGAAAATTGTTTCAATCATTTTTAACCCAAAATACGCATTAGAAAATCTATTACGAGCCAAATCTACTTCAAATC
>JBMOGB010000038.1:0-23084 GCA_049318585.1 Bacteroidia bacterium
TTATTTCAGCCATTCAGCCATTGCAGCCTGTCCTCGCCTGCAATTATCATTTGCTTAAGTACTTGGAATAACCCAAGCCGCACGATTAGCCATTTCTAAATCTTTTCCAATTATTATTTCAATTAATTCAGCAAAACGTTCCTTGTTATTGCCAATATAATTAGCAACTTCAATGTTGGGTTTTTTGCTTCTTTCTTTTTGTATAATGGATAGGAGGTTCATGTGACAAAAATAAAAAAATAACACAACAATTCGTAGAGTTAGCGCAGCGCTCTACTAATTTATAATGAAATGTAGTGTCTCCGACACGGGCAATTAAATAAAGGTAAGAACGAGTTGCAGTCCGATAGGAATCGGACTCTTTTTCATTTATTAATTCGTAGTCATCAACGCAACTGCACAGCTCACAAGACTACGAATAGTGGAGGGTAAATCTAAAATGAGTGTTCTAAATCCAATTTCAAGTAAAATTGTTGTCAGAATGTTTACTGGTATTGAAAATAACGAACCTTATAAAAATTATTTGCTTTTGTCATAGAATTCGACCACAGGCAGAAGAAAATTATCTCATCAAGATCAACTCTTCAAATTTTTTTAAAATAAACTGCTCATCTATAATTATTTTAGAATTACTTGAAACAGCGAGTATATTCAACACCTCACTCCAATAATTTAATGAGCATTTTTTTGAGTTTTGGGGCTTTATTGGTTTTATATCTAGTGCATATTTAGCTTTAGATATTATACATGGTGATATCATTTTGTTTTTTTTATTTTTTAGCATAAACCTAATTATTTTAGTATGATTTACTCATAAAACAGATTTTAACAAAATTGTTTTAATTATCAACTATGGAATTGCACCAACGCTGTTTAAAGCATCATTATAAGGATAAAGATCATTCAATAGCTTTGCGAATTCTTGAAATATTTCTTCGGAAACTTCTCTATAGCCCCAAACACTCCATTTATCACTATACATTCTATAAAATATTAATTTCCCTTTCCTTTTATCAGAAGTTATGGGTAAAATTTCGCACTTACCTGTACTTATGCCATCATTAGATACCCAATTACTTGAAAAATTTTTACCAAAAGTTGCAATTGCATCCAATTTTATCTCGCAGTCTTTTATTTTTCCTGATTCCAATTGCCAGTCTGGTCTATCCGAATATACAAGATACATATCTTGATTAGACCAGTATGGATATTTTTTATGAAAATTCAAATTTCTCCCTCCAAAATAGAGTTTTCCATCAACTGTCCCATCATATGAATTTCCTCCAACTAATACAGGTTCGCTAAAACCATCGACCAAATCAAATTCTAGAAGATCTAATAATTTTAAGTATTTTATTAATACTATTCTGGCAATAACCTCTTGACGAATACTATCTTGAAATTTAATAGATTCTTTACTTGTATAGTAGCTATAATTAGTTGAGTCATTAAATACTTCAAAATTGCTAAAATCATAATATTTGCTTTTATAACCAAATAACTTAATTTTTTTACCCTCTTTAACATTGCTAACATATTTGGATACATATAGATTAATGGAATCTAAATAGTCTTTCATTTTTTCAAACTGTTCTAATGTTGTAACATTACCCATTTTGCTAATCTCCTTAGAATATGCTCCTAATAAATATGGTATAGAGTAATTAAAGAACGGATATTTGTTATAAAATGATAGCCATTTATTTAATTGGTCAGAGCTAATTGTATCATTCTTAATTTTACAAAAGTTTAAAAAAATGTCGTCAGGGAATTTAGATAAACCTTTTACCAAATATTGATTTTTTTCAGGCCAATCCAAACGTGACAAATAGTAATAAATATATGGATTAGTTGAATCCTTGAAGTACAAGTCTAAATACTCATCTATTAACTCATTATTTATATTATTACTTAATTTTGAATTTTGGTAAATTCTATGAGCTTGTATATTGTCTAAAGGTATTTCGTTTGCTTTTTTATTACAATTACCTATTAAAATAATGAGTAGAAAATAAATAAATATAAAACCATATTTTTTTCTAATTATTTTCAAGATTTCCATATTATTTTTTATTTAAAAGTTTGTCTAATCTGTTGTATAATTAAACTTAACTTGCAAGTTCTTGCTGTATATTATTTAAAGTCAATTATAGTACAATAATAAAACATTTATTTTAAAAACAATGTCTCAGCTAACATACTATCCCCTGCTAGCCCAAGAGAAAACTGCATGGCTAGTGCACGGCTTTGACGTGTTCAAACCAACAACAGCAATCTCACAGTGATTCCGATTTGTCGGAAGCTTCGTGCCTCGCAATGACGCCCACGTTTCGACTTCGCTCAACGACCGTGTACTTCGACCATTTAATTCAACATCCAAAATTCAACATCCAAAATCTACTTTATCATCTGTTTCAATTCACTCAATTTCATTAAAGCTTCAATAGGTGTAAGGGTGTTTATGTCTAAACTTTCCAAACTCTTTTTCATGTTTTCTAGTTCAGGATTTTCTACCTGAAACATGCTTAACTGAATGGTTGGCGATTTAACTTTTATGCTGGAATTTTTGCCAATTCCTTCTGTTCTATCTTGCTCTAATTGTTTCAAAATTTCACCTGCTCGGTTGGTTACAGTGATGGGAATTCCAGCCATTTTAGCCACATGAATACCAAAACTATGTTCGCTTCCGCCCAATGCTAGTTTGCGTAAAAACAATACTTTTTTATCGGTTTCTTTTACCGCAATATGGTAATTTTTGATGCCATTATCGGGTTGTTCTAACTCGTTTAACTCGTGGTAATGTGTGGCAAAAAGTGTTTTAGGTTTGTAAGGATGTTTGTTTAAATATTCTGCAATTGCCCAAGCTATTGAAACACCATCGTAAGTAGCCGTTCCACGGCCAATTTCGTCTAATAATATCAAACTGTTTTTAGAAATATTGTTCAAAATACTGGCAGTTTCGGTCATCTCCACCATAAATGTACTTTCACCTGCACTTAAATTATCGCTTGCGCCAACTCGGGTAAATATTTTATCAACCAATCCAATATTGGCTTGACTTGCAGCCACAAAACAACCCATTTGTGCCATCAAAACACATAAAGCAGTTTGGCGTAACACTGCAGATTTACCACTCATATTTGGCCCAGTTAAAATTATCATTTGCTGCTTTTCATTGTCCAAAAAAGTATCGTTGGCAATGTATGCTTCGCCAATTGGCAATTGTTTTTCAATAACCGGATGGCGCAAATCAATTAGGTTTAACTCATGCGATTCATTTAAAATGGGTCTGCAATAATTATTGTTTTCTGCTAATTCGGCAAAAGAAAAAAGGCAATCAATTTTTGCCAAAACAATGGCATCTTGCTGAATGGGTAAAACATAATCTTGCAAAGCAGAAATCAAATCGTTATAAAGCCTTTCTTCAATCACACCAATTTTGTCTTCTGCTCCTAAAATCTTTTCCTCGTAATGCTTTAATTCTTCGGTTATGTAACGCTCCGCATTGGTCAAAGTTTGCTTTCTAATCCACTCTGGTGGCACTTTATCTTTGTGCGAATTAGTTACTTCAATATAATAACCAAACACGTTATTAAACGAAATTTTTAAACTGGTAATTCCTGTTGCTTGTTGCTCGCGCAATTGCATTTGCAACAAATAATCTTTTCCACCAAAAGCAATGGCACGCAATTCATCTAATTCAGTATTTACTCCAGCATTAATTACATTGCCTTTATTGGCAGCAATGGGTGCTTCTGGATGTAATTCTTTTTCAATTTTATCAATTGCCCATTGGCAAATATTTATTTGGTCAGCTAGCTTTTGAAGCAATGAATTGTTTTGTTGTAAAAACAATTTTTTTAACGGTTCTAATTGCTTTAACGAACGGTTTAATTGTTGCAATTCTCTAGGACTAATGCGTCTCATGGCGAGTTTTGAAACCATGCGTTCCAAATCGCCAATTTGTTTTAAAATATCAATTACTTGAACCCTAAAACTTTTTTGTTGTTTGGCAAAATCTACAATATTTAAGCGTTCGTTTATTTGCGCTAAGTCTTTTAAAGGCAAAACCATCCATCGTTTAAGCAAACGTGCGCCCATGGGCGTAATGGTTTTATCTAAAATGTTAATTAAGGCAACACCATTGTCGTTGCTGCTTTGAATCAATTCAAGATTTCTGATTGTAAACCTATCTAACCAAACATATTTGTCTTCATCTATGCGACTTATACTTTGAAAATGCCCAATTTGTTCATGATGAGTTTCGGCTAAATAATGCAAACAAACGCCCGCAGCAGTTATTGCCATTGGCATTTCCTGAATTCCAAATCCTTTTAAATTTTGGGTATTGAAATGGTTCAGTAATTTTTCATAACTATATTGGTATTGAAAAATCCATTCATCTAATTGATAACTGTATAGCTTTTCGCCAAATTTTTGTTTGAAAAAATTAAACTGTTTTTTAGAAACCAACACTTCCGAAGGTTTAAAACCTTGCACCAATTTATCAATGTATTCCAACGAACCTTGCGAAGCCATAAACTCACCAGTTGATAAATCTAAAAAGGCAATTCCAGCTTCTTTTTCATTATCTAAATGAATGGCGCAAAGGTAATTATTGCTCTTGTTGTCAAGTATTTTATCGTTATAACTAACACCGGGAGTTATAAGTTCGGTAACACCACGTTTTACAATGGTTTTCGTCATTTTTGGATCTTCCAATTGATCGCAAATAGCCACTCGTTGGCCAGCACGAACTAGTTTTGGCAAGTAAGTATCTAACGAATGATGAGGAAAACCAGCTAACTCTATAAATGTGGCTTGTCCGTTGGCACGTTTAGTTAAAACAATGCCTAAAATTTCAGCAGTTTTTATTGCATCAGCACCAAAAGTTTCATAAAAATCACCCACCCGAAACAGCAAAATAGCACCAGGATATTTAGTTTTTATGGTGTTATATTGCCTCATTAAAGGCGTTTCGTTATCTGGATTATCGGGGTTATGTTTCTTAGCCATTTTTGTTTCAAATCATTTTATTTTTCAATAAAACATTGCCTTGCAAAATAGTTAATATGAAACTGAAAGGAGAAGAGTGTGAATAAATATTTATTACTTTTTTTATACAGCAAATTTTTCGCCCCAAGTTTCCATTAATTTCATTACAGGTATAAGTTTTTTGCCTTCTTCTGTCAATGAATATTCAACTTTTGGCGGAATTACTTCATACACTTTTCGGTTCACTACACCACTTTTTTCCAATTCTCTCAACACTTGCGTTAGCATTTTGTCGTTGATACCAACCAGTATTTTTTTTATTTCACCAAACCGTTTGGTGCCATCGCGCAAATTCCAAAACACCAAACTTTTCCATCTTCCACCAATCACCGAAAGGGTTAAATCTACTGGGCAATAAAAGTAAGTTCCATCTAGCTCGTATCGTTTCATGATATCATTATTTTTTAGCAAATGTAAGTTCAATATTGAATACTTACCAAATGTATAGTGCTTTCATTTTGGGTAGTATATGGTTTTGTAAAAGTGTTTGTTGCAGTTTTGCTGCATCAAATATTTGAAAAAAACAAACTATGAATGCAATAAATTATAATCAATATGGTGGACAAGAAAATTGGTATTGGGCAGATCTTCCAATACCTGTTGCTACCGAAAATCAATTGTTGGTAAAAGTAAAAGCCATATCAATAAACCCTATAGATTGGAAAATTAGAAAAGGGGAAATGAAAATGTTTATGAACAAAAAATTTCCTAAAGGTCTAGGCGTTGATTTTTCAGGAATTGTTGAAGGAATAGGAAGCGAAAAGTCCAATTTTAAAAAGGGTGATGAAGTGTTTGGTTGGTTACCTTACGACATGGCTGGAAGTGTGGCAGATTATGTTATTACTGATGAAACTTTAACAGCAAAAAAACCTTCAAATATAAGTTTTGCTGAGGCAGCAACTTTGCCAATGGCATGTTTTGCCGTTATTACTGCTTTAGTTGATAATGGCAAAATAAAAAAAGGAATGAATGTGCTTGTAAATGGTGCCACTGGTGGAGTTGGACAGTTTGGAGTAATGATAGCAAAGAATTTTTCGGCCAATGTTACTGGAACTTGTAGCACTTCATCCATTGACATTGCAAAGCAATTAGGGGTGGATAATATCATTGATTTTACAAAAACAAATGTGCTTGATATCAACCAAAAATTTGATATTATTTTTGATACAGCTGGTAATTTAAACTTTGCTAAAAGCAAAAAAATAATGACTAAGAATGGAATATTTTTAGAGCTAAATGTAACGTTAGGTAATTTGTTTTTTGGAGCAATAAAAAACATGTTTTCTTGTAAAAAAGTTAAATCAATAATTGCTAAAGCAACACCTGAAAAATTGATAACAATTGCTAAAATAGCAGAACAGGGAAATTTAAAACCAATAATTGGTAAACAATACAATTTTAGCGATGCTTTAGAGGTTTATAAGAGTATGGAAAACGGAGAAAAAAACATTGGAAAAACAGTAATAATCAATAATTAAAAACAAGAAAAAATGAAAAGAAAATCAATTTTAGTATTAGGTTTTGTAGCTTTAATGAACCTAAGCACTTACGCACAAAAAGAAGCTACATTAATAATTAAGGGTGAAAATACTATCCCAAATTATGCTGATGATAATGGTACAGCAAAAGTCGCTATGTCTGTTTCTAAAGCTATTTTAGAAGGCAATTGGGAGAAATTAGATGCTATGCTTGATAACAATTATACTTATACAGGTGATGGCAATGTTTTTACTAAAGATCAGTATATTGGATATATGCAAAGCATGCGGTCGGCATTTTCTGATTTTGAAATGATTTTAGAAAAAACACTTGTTGACAAAGATATGGCATCTATTAATTTTACTGCCAATGTTGTAAATACAGGAAGTTTTTCAGGTGCGCCTGCCAATAAAAAACATATTTCTGTACATGGAATGTTTATGAGAAGTGTAAAGGACGGAAAGGTTATGCAAGAGTGGCAATCAACTGATTTATTAGGAGTAATGACCCAAATTGGCGGAGGTTCATTGTTTTTCTATGCAGTGTTTGTTGGTGGGTTTAATGTAAAGCAGGAAATTCCTCCTCGTTTGCCTAACGACTTTATGCATATAGATGGGAAAGTATCAAACTATGATAAACTATCGGCAAAGGAAAAGAACAAATACGTTAAGAAATACAAGAAAGATTTTGAAAAGAAATCGAAGAAATAACAGCTTTATTAGCTACGAATAAATCAAACAATTTATCAAACATAATATAAAATGGAATCAGCAAACAAGGAAATTACGTTAGGTTTATCAAGGGCTATAATGAATGGAGAATGGGACAAAGTAGATGCTTTGTTGGACGAAAAATTTTGTTATATTGGTGATGGAAGACCAGCTTTAAACAAACAAGAATACATAGGTTTTATGAAAAATGTATTGTGTTCGGCAATGACTGAAATGGACATGACTTTTATGCGTGTAATTGAAGAAGGCAACCAAGTGGCAGTTGATTATACCAACGCAATGACAAATTCGGGTTCATTTATGGGGATTCCATCAACAGGAAAAAGAGTTTTTACAACAGGAATGTTTATTAGAGAAGTAAAAGATGGTAAAGTAATTGCCGAATGGCAAACAACAAATATGTATAGTTTGTTGATACAATTAGGCGTAATACCTGCTCCACAAGGATAAAATTTATTAGTAAAAAAAGATAAAAGTGAACTGTTGAATTTCAGTTCACTTTTTTATTATTTGTAGTTTTGATAAAAGAAATTCAATCTAAAAAAGTACTTACTTATCACCAACAATCGTTTCCAACCAATTGGGATTTAAATCCTTATCGGGGTTGTACTGTTGGTTGTAAATATTGTTTTGCCCAATATTCACATAAGTATTTAGGATTAGAAGATTTTTTTAAAGACATTATTGTCAAAACAAATATTGCAGAATGTTTAACAACTGAAATGAATAAAAATAGTTGGAAGAAAGAGCAAATAAAAATTGGTGGAACTACCGATTTATACCAACATATTGAAAAGAAATATGAGCTACTTCCAAAGATTTATGAAGTGATAAAAAAGTACAAAAATCCAATATTTATTCAAACTAAATCCACGCTGATTTTACGTGACTTTGAAATAATCAAAGAGTTATCAAAAATGACTACAGTTGACATTGCTACCAGTATTTCAACCTTTGACGAATTAATTAGAAAAGTGATTGAACCTGGCGCAGCCAAAGCAATAGAAAGAGTAGAAATGTTAGCCAGATTCAATGGAATAGCTCGAAGCACAACGCTTGGCTTTATGCCAATAATTCCATTGCTGAGCGATACGGATGAAAATTTAGAAACTACATTTCGCTTATCAAAAGAGAATGGAATTGACAATGTTGTTACCAGTTTTTTGTTTTTAAGAGGCACAGTAAAACCAAAGTTTTTTGAGGTTATAAAGATGAATTTTCCCGAAATTTATCCCGACTTTTTAAAGTTATATTCCAATTCAAATGTAGAGGAAACTTATGCCAAAAAGATTAATTTGAAAATAAAAAAACTGAGAGAAAAATACCAAACTTTCGGTTCTTATAAGCCAATTGAAATAAATAAAAATCCAAGTCAATTTTCACTTTTTTAGTCGAATATTTTTTTGACAACATTTATTTTACCAATAAAAAAGCCCCTTTCGGGGCAATTTTCTAAAAATTATCATCGGCAGTTCTGCCGTATAAGGCAGGAACTAAATTGCCGGATGCTCTTAAGTAAGCTACCAACTCGCCTCTGTGGTGATACAAATGGTTAAACAAAAACCCTCTAACTACCTGAATGCGTGGCATGGCTGGCATTAACTCTTGGCCATTCATTTCCATTTTCCAAGGATTCATCATGCTTTCGTCTTTAGCACTGGCCAAAACTGCTTGCGCGTTTTTAATATTTTCTTCCAATTTAGCAACAATATTAGCTGTTTTTGAAATATCGCCTTTATCGTATTTGTATTCGCTCATTTCCATCACATCCATGTTAAATGTGCTGTCGAACCAATTATAAACCTCGGCAATATGTGAAGCCAACTGGGCAATTGTCCAGTTTTTTTCTTGAGGTTTGTAGTTTAATGCACTTTCGGGAATGGCATTTAATAGTTTTCGAGTGTTTTCTGCTTCAAACATAAACTCACCCAATAAAGATTGTACAATCATAGTTTTTAAATTTTAAGTGTCAAACATAGTAAAATATTGCAGGAAGCAATATTTATAAATGTAAAATATTGCAGGAAGCAATATTTATAAATGTAAAATATTGGAGATAAAATGAAAAATAATAATTAGTTTACTTTTTCTTCATAATATTTCATTGCAGCTTCTAAGGTATTTTACTTAAACCCAAAATACGCATTAGAAAATCTATTACGAGTCAAATCTACTTCAAATCAGCGTTTCCTTAAATTTGAAAAACGTAACGCTGCTATGATTTTAAAATTTAAGGAGCTGATTTATTGTATATTTAACTCTCATAACGAAGTTCTAATGCGTAATTTGGGTTAAAATAATTTGAACAGAAATATAAAAAATACGACATCAATATTGTGTTTTAGCACACTAAAAATTTATTCATTTTTTATAATTTTATAAATATTATTTGAAGCATTTGTTCTAATATTTACAAAGTAAATTCCATTTGACAAATCTGAAAGATTAAGTTGTAAAGCTTCAATATTTTTGGTATCAATATGCTTAATTACTTTCCCGTAAACATCTGTTATAGTTGCATATAAATTCTTATTATTGGTCTTAAATTCAATATTTAAAAAACCATTTGTTGGGTTTGGGTAAATAAGAATTGGAAGATTTTCTACTGTATTAACTCCACTAACATTTACAGTTGAATAGTATAGAATTCCTCTTTCATTATATAGTAAATTACCATCTTCATATCGCTGACTTAAAGAACTTGAGACCATGTGTTTAAAATTTGAAAAAAATAACGGTTCAATTATTTCATTTTTCAAATAATTGGTATTGAATAAATATGATCCATCAAAAGCAATTTCCCAGTTAATAGTCCAATTATAGAACATTCGTTGAGTCAAATCACCGTCAATATTATATACATAATTATCCTTTGTCGAATTTTGCCAATCCTTGGTATTTACATCCCATTGAGATTCAATTTGAGATATAATATTAGCATTTTTATCATAAATATTTTCAGTTTTGTCAATTGGTATCCAGTCATTTGTAGCAACATTCCACCTGTAAATAATTGTTGAAATCAAATTGTTATTAGCATCATAAATGTATGAAATTTTACCAGAGTTTGTCCAATTATTACTAGTTTTATCCCACCAAATAACAATTTCTGATGTTATATTTCCATTTGAATTTAGTGTGTAATTAGATTTGTTAATTATTGCCCATTTGCCTGTTGCTTGGTTCAAATTAGAATCCAAACTAAAATCCAATTTGTTATTGGTATAAATATAATGAGTTTTATGTGTTGCTTCTATTTCGTTTTTAGCATTTAGATTATAATTTATTTGCAATAATTTGTTATTCAAATTGTCAAATACATACGCTTCTTTATAACCAAAAACCCACTCATTATTGGCTTCATTCCAGTTATAATATTCATTCAAAATTTGGTTTGCGTTACCATCAAAAGCATAATTTGATTTCTTTAAATTTTTCAATATCTGAGGTTGATTATACCAATAAAGTTCTATCATTTGCACACAATTTCCGTTATTATCATACTGAAAAACAGAGCGATGGATTTTGTGCCAAATGTTTAAAACAGAATCGTACCTGTCAGTATCAATACTATCCATTCTTTGTTTTATGGCCTTTTTTCCAATATTTTTTCTATCATTTAAGTGTTGATTATTGGGATTGATTACAAAATCATTATTAGAAAATCCAAATGCTGTCGTGCTTTTTGTTCCTTGAGCATTAATGGAATAAAAGCATACTAAAAGTAAAGCAATAATGATTAGTTGAATGGTGTTTGAAAGTTTATTCATAATAGGGTTTATGGAAAATCAAATTTAATTTTAAAGTTTAAAATTTCAAGTTAAATAAATAGAGGCAAATTTTATTATTGAGAGATTTAAAAGTATAGGATTATTAATAAAATCAATAATCGTAGTTTCTGTTTTATTACATTTGAAACATGAAATTTCAACAACCATTTTTAACTAACGAATTTGTATTTAAAACCAGCAGGAGTGGAGGAGCAGGCGGACAAAATGTAAATAAAGTAGCTACTAAAGTTCAGATTGATTTTGATATCAAAAATTCATTTCATCTTTCGGTGAATGATAAAACAACTTTATTTGAAAAATTAGGAAGTAAACTGAGCAATGAAGGCGTTTTACAAGTAATTGCACAAACAGAAAGAAGTCAATTAGCCAATAAAATAATAGCACTTAAAAAAATATATGCTATTATCAATAAATGCTTTGTAGTAAAGAAATTTCGTAAGGCTTCCAAGCCAACAAAATCGAGTGTAGAGAGAAGATTGGTAGAGAAAAAAAATGTGTCAATTACAAAGAAATTACGAAACACAAATTTGAAAAACTTGGACGAATAATGAATTATTAAGAAATCTGTATTGTTCAAACAACTATATTTGAGTAACCAATTAATAATTTTATGAGACTAAAAATATTATTTTCCACATTGCTTATTAGCCATTTTTGTGAGGCTCAAAATGCTATTTCCAAAAATGAATTAGGACTGAATTTATATGGTAATGAATATGTTTCTGGCAATATTATAAGAATTGATGGAATAAAGCATTTTACGCTGAATGGCATTCAATTCAAAAGAAACTTAAACAACAAATACCTACTTCGATTTAATATTTCCTATTCTTCTAATGAAATTAGTAAGCATGAAAACAGCGGAATGACTAGGTCTGAAAGCAAAAATGTTCAGAAGCTTTTTGATACGAAATTTGGTTTTGAAAAAGTGTTTTTAACTGGAAAAGTAAAACCTTTTTCATTCATTGATTTCGGTTATAGAATAGATGGCAATAAGGGAAGTTTTGCATACAATTCGGAATTTCCTCCATATGATTTTAGTGGTAGTTACGACCGGACAAATTATTATTTAAATGCCAGTATAGGCTTTGGTTTAAAATGCTATCCAACTAACCATATTTATTTAAGTGCCGAAACATGTGTTGGCTTTCATAGAGAAATTTTTGATGGTGGAATCAATCCTACATATTATCAATTTATTAATCCAATAAACACCTTTGTTTTTGGAGTACGATTTTAAAATTTTACAAGCAAATAAATAACGCCAATGAGCATAAAACTAAACTCTGTTATCAATCTGTATTTTTTATTGGTGAGTTTGGTGAAATGAAGCAAGTGAATGGCAAAGCAACCAATAAAACCAACAGTTAGTGTGGCAGAAAATTGGAATTTGTATAGTAAATATCCTGCTAAAAAATAAAGTGTAATCAACAATAAATTTGAGAGATTTTGTCCAATAACATTCGAAATGTTTTTTACTTGTAAATCCTTATCACTATTGGTTTCGCGAATGGAAATTTGAAGTAAATTAATTAGAGCGAGCACAAACAATTGCATGCAAAATGCAATGATGAAAAATTGAGAAAACAAACTGTTTTCATTCACCACATACGGATAAAAACAAATGCCACCCGCATATATTATGGCAGCAAAAAATTCTTTAATGAACCATTTTATTTTAAAATAATTGAGCAGAAAATAAATAATGCAAATCAATATTATCCAAACACTTTTTAGTAAATGAAAAAAGCTAAAGTATTTAATCACTAAAACTGCATTTATAATAATGATGATCACAGCAATTATTTTGAAAACAAATTGATGTTTTTGAATAAAAACATGTCGTTCACTAATCAAAGCTTTTGTGTGAACTGCATCTAACAAATGATCAAAAAAATAAATAAGCCAAACTGAACTAGGTAATATAAAGAACCACGCCAAAGTTGGTTTTATGGCAATTTGAAAGTACAAAGGCAGCATTAAACTAATAACACCCAAGCAAATATCGAAACTGCCCCAATGCAAAAAGTAAATTAAGTTTTTTAGCTTGCTTATCTTCATTTATACTTGCACAAATGTTACGTTTAAAATTCATAATTTTTATATTATTATATTGGGGAGTAAATAATTTACATGCTCAATACGAAGATGAAGTAATTCCATATGTAGAACCAACAGGAACAAGCAATTGGTTTGTGGAATTAGGTGGTGCTGCGTTACTTTGGAGTGCCAATTACGAAAAATATTTATACCGAAACTACAATCATTCATTTACATGGACTGGTAGAATTGGTTTTGGTTATTGTCCGTTAGAGTATAGGCTTTTAAACAGTGTATATTTAGATAAAAATTCAGTAACCATGCCATTTACAACCAGTATGGTTTTGGGAAAAGGCAAAGAAAAACTAGAACTTGGTGCAGGATATACTTTGGCTACTAAAGATTTTATTGAACGAGAGGTTTTTCCAACAATAATTGTTGGTTTTAGGGTAATAGATAATAATAAAGTTTTACTAAAAATAGCTTATACACCACATTTTAGAGATGAAAAATTGGTAAATTGGATGGGAGTAAGTTTAGGTAGGAATTTTTAGGAAGATAGCCAAAGATTACAGAGATTAAACTTGAATATGGAAAATCAGAATATTGAATACAAAGAAAGTTGGAGAGATGAATACATAAAATGGATTTGTGGGTTTGCTAATGCTTTTGGTGGTAAAATATATGTTGGAATAGATGACAAGGGAAATGTTATTGGCATAAATGATGTAAAAAAATTATTAGATGAAATTCCTAATAAGACAAAGGATTTATTGGGAATTTTAGTAGATGTAAATTTAAAGACCAAAACCAAAAAAAACTATTTAGAAATAATAGTTGAACCATATCCTTATCCAGTAAGTTATAAAGGTCAGTATCATTATAGGTCAGGAAGTACCAAACAAGAGTTGAAAGGAGCTGCATTAGATAAGTTTATTTTGCAAAAACAAGGAAAACATTGGGATACTGTTCCGCAGCCAAATCTTAAAATAAACGAATTGTCAAAAATTGCTTTTGATTATTTTAAAAAAAAGGCATCAGATAGTAAACGAATTCCTACTGAATTATTAAAAGTTAGTCATACTGTTTTGCTCGAAAAACTGCACTTAATAACAGATATTGGTTATTACAAAAGGGCAACTATTTTACTTTTTCATGCTGATCCTGAAAAATACATTACAGGTGCGTATATAAAAGTTGGTTTTTTTAACACGGATGATGATTTGGCTTTTCAAGATGAAATACATGGAAACCTTTTTGTACAAGTTGAAAAAGCAATGGATTTGCTTTTGACAAAATATTTAAAAGCAAGTATTTCCTATAAGGGAGTTAATAGAATTGAGCAATACCCAATTCCTGAAACTGCATTAAGAGAAGCCTTATTGAATGCGGTGGTCCACAAAGATTATGCAAGTGGTAATCCAATTCAAATTAGTGTTTATAATAGTAAAATAATTATATGGAACGAGGGTCAACTTCCTGATGATTGGACAGTAGAAAAACTTAAATCAAAACATCCATCAAAACCATTTAATCCTGATTTGGCAAATGGATTTTTTAGAGCAGGTTTAATTGAAGCATGGGGACGAGGCACTATAAAAATATTTAATGAATGTAAGTTGGCTAAGGTTAGCTTACCTATATTTAAATATGATTTGTCGGGTTTTGTTATTGAATTTAGTTTTAGTAATAAAAATATAAAGGACGAAATTTTGCTTTTAATTAAAGAAAATAAAAGCATTACAGTTGAAGAATTATGTTTAAATATAAATACTTCTAAAAGTACAATTCAAAGGAATATTAGAAAACTGAAGGAAGAGCAAAAACTTTTAAGAATAGGAACCGATAAAATTGGACATTGGGTTGTTGTAGAACAATCAGAATGACACTGTAAACTGACACTGTAAACTTTATTTATTGTGTTTTTTAAGTAAATAAATGACACTCTAAATTGACACTGTAAATACACATAACTAATACACATAACTAATACACATAACTAATACACATAACTAAAATACAAAACTAAAATACAAAACTAACATGCAATTCACTAAAAAAATGCCCGGATTTGACACTGTAAACTGACACTGTAAACTTTATTTATTATGCTTTTTTCGAAAATAATTGACACTGTAAACTGACACTGTAAATTGAAATTTGTACTCGGTTGGTGTTCTCATCAATCGAATTTAAGTAGTTGGTAAGGTAGCTAAATTAGGTTTCAATTCTAAAACTAAATCACAAAATCAATCATAAATCTTTAAATAATCTTGCAAACTGCTTATCAATTTTACATAGAAAAACTTCAAACCATTTACGATTTAGAAGAAGCAAAAGCCATTGCCAATAATGTGTTTGAAGAAGTTTTGTTGGTTAAATCACATCAAATAAAAATACTGAATTTAGCTTTAAGTGAGGAAGAAGAAGCTAATTTAATGGATATTTTGGAGCGATTATTATTGCACGAACCCATTCAATATATTTTAGGAAATGCTTGGTTTTATGGCAATAAATTCAAAGTAAATACTGACGTATTAATTCCAAGAAGTGAAACAGAAGAATTGGTAGAATTGGTAATTGAAAAGATAAATATAAACTTTGAGAATGAAAATACTTCCTTTCAATTAATTGATATTGGAACTGGTTCGGGTTGTATTGCTATTTCACTAAAATTGGCTTTGCCTAATTGGCAAGTTTTTGGGCTTGATAAAAGCACTAAAGCTATTGAAATTGCAAAGCAAAATGCAAAAAGTTTAAATGCCAATGTGCAGTTTATTGATGATGATATTTTAAATATTCAACATGCTGAAACCTGCCAATTATTTGATGTTATAGTAAGTAATCCACCTTATATTTTGGAACAAGAGCAAGTTGCTATGAACAAAAATGTGTTAGCGTTTGAACCTCATGAAGCACTGTTTGTAAATAATAATAGTCCATTAATTTTTTACGAAGCCATTGCTAATTATGCTTTGCAATTTTTAAAAACTAATGGTTTTTTGTTTTTCGAAATCAATCAAGCATTTGGTAAAGAAACTGCTAAAATGAT
The DNA here is from genome assembly GCA_049318585.1 of Bacteroidia bacterium. Lineage (GTDB taxonomy): Bacteria > Bacteroidota > Bacteroidia > UKL13-3 > UKL13-3 > JAAFJM01. The sequence continues at coordinate 16,149 of JBMOGB010000038.1, forward strand.
CGCTGATAAAGGGTTTGAAGAAATAGAATTGATGAAAGATATTAATCAAAACGATAGAATGATTTGTTGTAGGAAAGGATAATCAAACCTTTAACCGCCAATAATTCCATTCATAAAAATCATAACAATAAATATAACTTTAAATATATTATTGCATACTAAAATTCTAAAAAAAATAATGAAAAATTTTATCCTATTTCTTTCTGTGTTGATGGTATTGCATGCCAATGCACAAAAAAAACAAACTACTGTTACACCTGTAAAAACATATGTAACGGTTGAAAATACTTCGGCTGACGGAAAGTACAAATACTCTACCGTTACCAACGATCCATTGGCTGTAAGAACCTATAAATTGAAAAATGGCTTAACAGTGATGATGAGTGTAAATAAGAAAGAACCTCGTGTTCAAACTTATATTGCCACCAACGCTGGAAGTAAAAACGACCCGTCTGACAATACTGGTTTGGCGCATTATTTAGAGCATATGTTGTTTAAAGGGACCGATGTTTTTGGTACTAAAGATTGGAAAAAAGAAAAAGAACAATTAGATAAAATTGATGCTTTGTATGAACAATATAACAAAACAACTGACGATAAAAAGCGTACCGAAATTTATCATTTAATTGATTCGGTAAGTGGTGTGGCTAGTACTTTTGCCATTGCCAATGAATACGATAAAATGTTAATGTCGATAGGTGCGCAAGGAACAAATGCATTTACAAGTTTAGAGCAAACGGTTTATGTAAATGACGTGGCACAAAATCAAATAAGCAAATGGTTAACCATAGAAGCTGAACGTTTTAGAGCGCCAGTTTTGCGTTTATTTCACACAGAATTAGAGGCAGTTTACGAAGAAAAAAACATTAGTTTAGATAACGATGGCCGTAAAGTTTACGAAGCATTATTAAGTAATTTATTTAAAAGCCATCCTTACGGAACGCAAACTACCATTGGAACTGTGGAGCATTTAAAAAATCCTTCATTGGTTAAAATTCGTAATTTTTACAACACTTATTATGTGCCAAATAACATGGCAATTGTATTAAGTGGCGACATCAATCCTGATGCATTAATAGCTGAAATAGATGCTAAATTCAGTTACATGCAGCCAAAAGTTATTCCTGTTTTTAACAGTCCAATTGAAAAAGCGAGAACAGAACCAACAGTAATAAATGTGTATGGACCAGATGCCGAAAACATGATGATTGGCTACAGATTGCCAGGTGCTGGCACCAAAGAAGAAATGCTTTTAACCATGTGTGATATGATTTTGGCTAATTCAAAAGCTGGTTTGATTGATTTAAATTTAACTAAAAAACAAGCAGTTTTAGCTGCATCTTCAAGTGTTTGGGTAAACCATGATTATAGCATTTCAATGTTAACTGGTAAACCTAAAAAAGGTCAAACGCTTGATGAAGTTCGTCAGTTATTGTTAGACCAAATAGAAATAATTAAAAAAGGAAACTTTGACGAAAGCATTTTAAAAGCAATTATTTCGAATTTGAAAATCGCTAAAATTGAAGAGCAAAAAAGTAACGGTGGCCGTGCAGGAGCAATGTTAGATGCATTTACGCTGAACCGCGATTGGAAAAATTCGGTTACTATGATTAGTGATATGAATAAAATTACTAAAGCTGAAATAGTTGCTTTTGCCAATAAATATTTTACCAACGATTATGTAGTGATAAATAAAAAAGTAGGGGAGGACAAAGAAATTACTAAAGTTCCAAAACCAATTATAACTCCAGTAAATGTGAACAGAGACGATGTTTCGCCTTTTGTTACCAAAATAAATGAAACACCAAATGAAAACATTAAACCAAAGTTTTTGGATTATAAAAAAGACTTAGTTTTTGATAATTTAAATGGAAAAGCACCAATTTATTATGTGCAAAATAAAGACAATGAAATGTTTCAATTATACTATGTGTTAGACATGGGAAAATTCAATGATTTGAAACTTCCATTTGCATTTAATTTATTACAGTTTTTAGGAACTGATAAAATGACAAGTGAACAAATTAGCAAGGAGTTCTTTAAATTGGCATGCGATTTCAATGTGTCGGCTAGTAACGAACAAGTGTATGTTTCGCTTACAGGATTAAATGAAAATTTTGAACCTGCCGTAAAGTTATTCGAATATTTATTGGCCAATGCAAAACCCGATTCTGAAGCTTTAAATAACTTAATTGAACGTACTTTAAAAGGTAGAGCCGATGCTAAATTAAACAAAAATGCCATTCGCAGTGCGCTAACAACTTATGCTATGTATGGTGCTAAAAACCCTAATACATACATGCTTTCAGAAACTGAATTACGCGCTTTAAATGCTGCTGATTTAGTTAAGAATTATATTCAAAAAATTAGCCAATACAAACATACTATTTATTATTTTGGTCCGCTTTCAGTTGGTGGTTTAAAAAACACTTTAGCTGTTTATCATCAATTGCCTGCTGTGCAATTAGCATATCCGGCAGCTATTAGTTTTAAAAGAAATGAAACCAAAGAAAACACAGTTTATTTTACCGATTACAAAATGGTGCAAGCAGAAGTATCTTGGTTAAATAAATCGGATAAAAACTACGATTCAACTGCGGTGCCAACTTTACAATTATTCAACGAATATTTTGGTGGTGGCATGAGTAGTATTGTTTTTCAAACCATTCGCGAAAGCAAAGCATTGGCTTATTCAACGTACTCGTTTTACCAAACTCCTAGTAAAAAAGCCGATCCTTATTACACCATTGCTTATGTAGGAACTCAAGCTGATAAAATTAATGAAGCCATTCCTGCAATGAATGAATTGCTAACTACTTTACCTAAAATAGATGCCAATATTGAAGGTGCAAAAGCATCAATAAAAAACAATATTGAAACGGAAAGAATCAATGATGAGGCAGTAATTTTTAATTACGTGAACAATCAAAAATTAGGCATTCACCACGATGTTAGAAAAGATGTTTATGAGCAAATTGATGGTTTAAATTTCGACAATGTAAATAATTTTTACAAAACCAATTACACTGGCAAACCGTATTTTTACGCTATTGTAGCTTCGAAAGAAAAAGTGAATGTAAATGATTTAAGCAAATACGGAAAAGTAGTAGAAGTAAGTATTGCTGATATTTTTGGATATTAATATTTCGTCATTGCGAGGAATAATTTTTAAAAAAAATCAATATAAAATGACGTTGCGTCATTCCGTAGGAATCTCCCTTGACTTAAACAATCATTGATTTCTGCAAAATTTATTGTTTAATTCAATGGTATAAGTTATCAAGGAAGATTCCTACGGAATGACAGGCTATTTTGTTTTTATCTAATTATTAGAATTTTATTGATATACGTCATTGCGAGGCACGAAGCAATCTCATTACAAAAAAATTGCTTCTTATTTCGCATTAACAAACTACCCATTGGTCAGTTCGAGCGATTCCTTTCAGTTCGAGCGAAGTCCGATAGCTATCGGACGAGAACCATTCAACTGTGTTCTGAACTTCGCTCGAACTGACTAAATAAAACGCTATTTCAATGATTTGAGGTAGCGTTTTTTTATTGCTGTTTTGCGGAATTGTAATACCATTTTGTGGTACTCAAATTTCATTTTGTGATACTCAAAAACCATTCTGCGGAACACAAACACGCCAATGTTCAACTCAAATATGCCTTTTCTGTTTCTAAAACCATTTTGCGGAATTGAAATACCATTTTGTGGTACTCAAATTTCATTTTGTGACACTCAAAAACCATTCTGCGGAACACAAACACGCCAATGTTCAACTCAAATATGCCTTTTCTGTTTCTAAAACCATTTTGTGAAACTAAAATATCATTTTGAGAAACTAAAATATCATTTTGAGGAACTCAAATTTCATTTTGTGGTACTCAAAAACCATTCTGCGGAGCTTAAATACAATTCCACTGGTAGCAAAATGATTTTTAAATTACTAATTGCCATTTTAAAGCGTAAAAATCAAGATTGCAATTGCAAAAAATGGTTTTAAATAAATAAGCATTTAGTCCAAAAAAACTAGTTCAATAATTAACATATTGTTTAAAAATCAATCATCAATTAAGTTGTTTCTAAGTTTACCTTTGTCCTTTATGATTATTTCGTTTAACTATATCAATTTATTAGCTTTAGTAGTTTTATTACTAAGTGTTTGCGTGCTGTTGTTTTATTATTTTTACTATTTTTTAAAACTAGGAACCTATAAAATAAAAATAAAAAACAGTGAAGAAAAACTACCTATCACAGTAATTATAGCTGCAAGGAATGAATACACTAATTTAGAGAAAAATCTAAAGACGGTTTTGGAACAAGATTATCCCAATTTTGAGGTAATTGTGGTAAATGATTGCAGTTGGGATGAAAGTCAGAAACTATTAGAATACTACCAGGAAGTGTATCCTCATTTGCGCATTTGTGAAATAAAAGAGCAAGAAAAATACCCAACAGGTAAAAAGTTTGCCTTAACTTTGGGAATAAAAGCAGCTTCGAATAACAATTTAATTTTTACTGATGCCGATTGTAAACCAGCAAGTAATCAATGGTTGTCATTGATGGCATCGAGGTACAATGCTGAAAAAGAAATAGTTTTAGGCTTTTCACCTTATGCACTTCAAGGTGGATTTATCAATTTAATTGCTCGTTTTGAAAGTGCCATTACTGCCATGTTTTACTTTTCGGCTGCTATTCATAAAAAGGCATTTATGGGCGTAGGACGTAATTTGGGTTATACCAAAGAATTATTTTTTAAACAAAAAGGTTTTGCTTGGCATCAGCATATAATTAGTGGCGATGACGATTTGTTTGTAAACCGTGCTGCTTCTCCAACCAATGTGGCCATTCAGGTAGATCCGGCAAGTTTTGTATTTACCGAGAGTAAAAAAAACTTTACAGATTGGTTTAGGCAAAAAACCAGGCATAATGCCACTGGCAAGTTTTACAAAGCATCGCATAAGGCGTTTTTGGGAACTTTTTATGCTGCAAATTTGTTGTTTTATTCCTCAATAATTGCCGCACTAATTGTTGATTTTAATTTATGGCAAATAGTTTTAGGTGTTTATTTGTTTAAACTAATTTGTCAGAGTATAGTTTATTTTTTAGCATTTAAAAAACTAAAACACCAAAACTTAACTTGGTTCATTATTGTGCTTGATTTCCTTTTTGTAATTTATATTTACGTGTTCGGAACCATTGGTTTATTTTCCAAACAAAGGAAAATTTGGTAAGTTTATTTCTTTAACCAAATGCTGTTGTCATCTAATATGTAAGCTACAATACCCTCTTTAGTACTATAAAAAACTTCTTTTGCATATTTCTTATCTTCGTTAGATGTTCCTTGAATTGAATACACATTGTTAAAAGTTTTTCCATTCAAAGTTTTATTAGCTAAAAACTTGCAATTATTGATTGAATCTGTAATTAGTTTTTCAGGATTTTCATAATCAAAATATCTTAAAAGTGAAACATATTTGGTCGGATCTGACGACATTTTAAACATATCAAAAAGCATAATATCAATAGAATCACCAGCTCCAATTGTTACTTGAAATGATGCGTTTTCTTTAGTTGAATTGTATATTAACCGAGTAGATTCTACATTTATATAATCATAGCAGCAACATTCAATGCATGTACAATTTTTATGCTCTTTAAAACCTTGTTCAGTAGTTACTTTATCAAATATAATTGATTTGCCAGAATCTGAAACAAACTCAATTGAACCATTTAAAGTTGGAATTAGTGTTTTAGAAAATGTTTTGAAAGGAACATTTCTAACAACTCTATTTGTTTTATCACATTTGTTACAAGAAATAAAAAGTTGTAAAAAAAAGATTCCTAAGAATATTACAACACTTGTTTTTAAAGTTTTCATAGTTCAAATGTAGTAAACTATTACATAAAAAACTGTTAATTATTTAGCCAACATCTACCGTTTCACTCAGTAATTCAAGCTCCAATAAAGTGGTGCTTCCATCGTTTGATCGTTTGTACATGGGTACAAATTTTTTATTCCAAACAATGTCTTTATTTGTATAACCTAAACGAGTGTGAACCGTTTGCGAATAGCTTTCGTCAAAGGCTTTAATAAAAAACAGTAACTGTAAATCTATTTCTTCAAAATCGGTTTGAGCTAAATTATATAATGGCGACTCTTCGTCAATTGGGTGAACGATGGTCCAACTTAAAGCCAACGAAGTAATGGCATTTCTTTCCAACTTTAACGGAACAAATTGAACCATTGGATTGTCTGGTGTGAAGAATGATGCCATTAAAGTTACTTCTAATTCAATCAATGGATTTTTGCGAGAATTTACTATTCTAAACATCAGTGCTTTTTCGTCTTTATAAGGAGCTATAATTGCATTTTTGCTAGACAATAATTTAATATTTGGTCTAGCAAATCGTCCATAAATTAAGCCTGTGGCTAAAGCAAAACTCATTAACCCAATTAAGCTTTCGAGCGATGCTATGGCACTAGTTAAATAACCTTGTGGATTTACTCTTCCGTAACCAACAGTTGAAAAAGTTTGGCAGCTAAAAAAGAAAGCTTCCATGAATTTTTCAAATGGTGAAACTGCAATCATACCACCCAAATGTTCTACTCCAATGGCATAATAAATAATGGTAAAAATTAAATTCATTACCAAATAAGTAGCCAAAACCAACAAGTTAAACTTGGTCCAACTAAAAGCTATTAAATCGTGGTATGGATTAAATTGTTCAAAAAAATCAACACCAGTTCTTGTTACATTATAGCTTCCATCTTTTTTTATATATTGTCTTGCCTGATTAGAAGCGGAAGCACCAAAACCAGTATCGTTATTATTTTGGAATTTTTTAAAAAGCTTAGCCATGGTTGAAAGATTACAAGATTGAAAGATTACAAAGATTGAAAGATTACAAAGATTGAAAGATTACAAAGA
>JBMOGB010000039.1:0-22987 GCA_049318585.1 Bacteroidia bacterium
TACTAAACCAAAGCACCATTTTTTATTTCTTCCACAATTCCTGGATCTAATAAAGTGGAGGTATCGCCTAAATTTGAAGTTTCGCCTTCAGCTATTTTACGCAGAATTCTTCTCATAATTTTACCACTGCGTGTTTTTGGTAAACCAGTTACAAATTGAATTTTATCGGGTTTTGCAATGGCACCAATAATGCGCGAAACAGTTTGGATAATATCTTGACGTGAAAGGTTTTCATTTTCATGTTTTCCTTCAAAAATTACATAAGCATAAATTCCTTGTCCTTTTATATCGTGAGGATAACCAACTACTGCACTTTCTACTACACCACTGTGCATATTAATTGCATTTTCTACTTCCGCTGTTCCAATTCTGTGTCCGCTTACATTCAAAACATCATCTACACGGCCAGTAATTCTATAGTTTCCATCTTCATCACGCAAGCAACCATCACCTGTAAAATACATGTTTTCATAGGTGCTAAAATAAGTTGTTTTACATCTTTCATGATCGCCATAAGTAGTGCGAATAATTCCAGGCCATGGCTGTTTAATGCATAAATTTCCACTCACTGAATTTCCTAAAATTTCCACCCCATTTTCATCAACCAAACAAGGTAAAACTCCTGGCATTGGAAGGGTGGCATGTGCAGGTTTTTGAGGTGTAACACCAGCTAAACTGGTAATCATAATTCCACCAGTTTCGGTTTGCCACCAAGTATCAACCACAGGGCATTTTTCTTTCCCAATATTTTTATAATACCATTGCCAAGCTTCTTCATTTATTGGCTCACCAACCGAACCTAAAACTTTCAATGAACTTAGGTCTTTGTCTTTAACAAAATCTAACCCAAATGCCATTAAACTTCTGATGGCAGTAGGCGCAGTGTATAAAATATCAACTTTATGTTTTTCTACTATATCCCAAAATCGTCCTGCATCAGGCCATGTAGGAATTCCTTCAAACATTAAGCTGGTTGCGCCAGCACTTAACGGGCCATATAAAATATAACTATGTCCTGTAATCCAACCAATATCGGCAGTACAAAAATGTATTTGTTTTGGTTGATATTGAAAGGTATTGATAAAAGTATAATTGGTCCAAACCATGTAACCAGCTGTGCTGTGAACCACACCTTTTGGCTTGCCAGTAGAACCCGAAGTATATAAAATAAATAATGGATCTTCTGAATCCATTTCTTCAGCAGGAAAACTCACTTTACCATTTTGCTCCACTTGTTGTTCGGCATGTTCCATTTCATCTTCCCACCAAACATCACGGCCTTTTAACATACTCACAGGAGTGCGTGTTCGGGTATAAACAATTACTTTCTTAATGGTTCTGTTTCCAATCAAGGAATCGTCAATCACACTTTTTAACGGAATGTCTTTATTGCCTCTATAAGCTCCATCGCAAGTAATAATAAATTCGGCTTGGGCATCATATAATCTGTCGGCAATACTTTGGGCAGAAAAACCTCCAAAAATTACTGAATGTATAGCGCCAATTCTAGCACAACCCAATACAGCGTAAGAAAGTTCAGGAATCATGCCCATATAAATACAAACTCGGTCCCCTTTTTTTACACCTAAATTTTTAAGCATTTGTGCTACTTGGCAAACACGTTTGTGTAATCTGTTATAAGTTACAATTCGTGTTTTTTCTTCTGGGTCGTTTGGTTCCCAAATAATAGCTGGTTGTTCACCACGTTCTGCTAAATGGCGGTCAATGCAATTTTCGGTAATGTTTAATTTACCACCTTCAAACCATTTAATATCTGGCTCAGTAAAATTCCAATTTGATACTTTGTCCCACTTCTTTTTCCACGTAAAATTTTCGGCTATTTCGCCCCAAAATTCTTCAGGATTTTCAATGCTTTTTTGATAAGCTTCATTATACTCATCTAAGTTTTTTATTTGATATGGATATGTCATTTTTATACTTTTTTTTTAGTACGAATATAAAGTCACTAACAATACTATTTTAAAATTATTGCTAAATAAGTATAGTTATGATAAATATTTGTTTGTCATTATTGTTTAAAAACTAAAAGCAATATAAAAAGTAGCTTCCATTTGTTTTATTAAATTTATCAAATCAACTTCCAATAAAAAACCACATAGAAACATAGAAAACATAGTATTGTGCTATGTTTTCTATGTTTCTATGTGGTTCAAAAATATTATAACAAATATTTTTTTAAATCAATTTATTTTCAAACGTTGATTTAATCTTATAATTTAGTGCTGATGGCCTTCAGGCCCATGAACATGTCCGTGAGCTAATTCATCTTCAGTGGCTTCTCTAATTTCAAGTACTTCAATGTCAAAGTTTAATTCAACTCCAGCCAAAGGATGGTTTCCATCAACAGTTACTGTTTCAGCATCAATTGCTTTTATGGTTACTAAAAAACGTTGATCACCAGTTCCGGCTTCAAACTGCATTCCTACTTTTATTTCTTGACCAGCAAAAGCGCTTACAGGAACTTCTTGCACCATTTCGTTTTGGTAAGTACCATATCCTTTTTCAGGACTAATTTTCAACTGAAACTTATTTCCAACTTGCTTACCATCTAATCCTTCTTCCATACCCGGAATTAAATGACCTAAGCCATGAATAAAATTCAAAGGACCTCTTCCATCGCTAGAATCTAAAACTGTTCCTTCATTATTGGTCAGTGTATAATGAATGGCTACTACATTGTTCAAACTTACTTTCATAATAATTTATTTTAAGGGTGTTTTCCCTTTTGTTTAGGGTTTTAAAAGGCACAAAGATGTACTTTGAAAAACAATTAACAAGTATATTTATCATGGTTTGGAAATAATTTATGTTGCTAATTTAGTATATTTATGCTAAATATATATAGCTAACTATTTACCTTTACATTATGGAAACAATAAATTGCCCAAAATGTAAAAGTGAAAATATAAACAAGAGTGGCTTTGTAAAAGGCCGTCAGCGGTTTTTGTGTAAAGACTGTAATTACTTTTTTTCGGTAATGAAAGAAGGTAAAAACATAGACAATTATTATGTAATAAAAGCACTTCAATTGTACATTGAAGGTGTGAGCTTGCGTGAAATTGAACGATTAATTGGTGTTAGCCATGTTTCGGTTATGAATTGGGTAAAAAAGTTCAATTTAACAGCACCAGCAAACAGCGATTATCATCCTACTTACAAAGTAATGCGCCACGATGAATTAATAACTTATATGAGTAACAGAGAAAACACCAAAAACTCAGGTATGATTATAACTGAATTAGGCGATAAATTTATGCTTATAAAATGGGAGCGTTTAAAAGGAAAAAAATAGTCAAATAACTATATCAATTTACAGTTAAATAGATAACAAGTGCGAGTTGACAAATTATGTACGGATGTTTGTTCAACAAAAAAACATAAATCACATGACAAAAACTAGACAACTTTTTCTGATTCTTGCATTGGCAATTGGCTATACTGCAAGTGTAAAAGCACAAGGAACCGATAACTATGGTTCAGGCTTAAAATTTAACTTAGACTCTACAGGTAAAAAGTATGTAAGATTACTTACTTGGCACCAAGTATGGGTTCGTCATAATGAGAACAATCCTGGTTCTACTGTAAATGGAGATGCAAGTACAAGTCAATGGGACATGAGCATGCGTAGATCCCGCTTTTTGATGTATGCACAATTGAATCCAAACTTCTTAATTCTAACACATTTTGGTATCAACAATGCAAATGAAGTGAGTGGTGGTGTAAATGGAATTGATGGAAAAAAACCTCAATTATTTATGCATGATGCTTGGGTTGAACACCGTGTATATAAAGAAAATTTAAGCATTGGTGCTGGTTTACATTATTGGCAAGGACCTTCAAGAATGAGTTCGGCTTCTACTCTAAATTTTTTAGGAATAGATGCACCCATTTTCAATTGGCAAAACATTGATGCAACCGATCAATTCGCACGTCAATTTGGAATATTTGGAAAAGGAAAATTACTAAAAAGCAAACGCATTGATTACCGTGCAAGCATTAATTTTCCTTATGCTTTAGCCAAAGGTGGCGCGTTAACTTTACTTGACACTACTGCTGCAAAAAACAATGTGCAAATAGCAAATTATAAAGGTGGCGGAATGCCAAAACCAGCTTATCAAGGTTATTTCCAATATCAGTTTTGGGACATTGAAAGTAACTTATTGCCTTTCACTGTTGGAACTTATTTAGGAACAAAAAAAGTATTCAATATTGGAGCAGGTTTTTACTATAATCCTGATGCCATGTGGAGCGCTAAACAAAACACAACTTCAGGTAAATGGGATACTGCAACTCATAGCCAAATGTTTTTATCGGCTGATGTATTTTTAGACATGCCTTTAAAATATAAAAACATGGCTGTAACATTTTATGGCGTTTATAATCGCTTTGATATGGGACCAAATTATGTAAGAAATATTGGTGTTGACAATCCAACAAATGGAGCCATTGCCAGCCAAGTAGCATTTAATGGAGGCGGAAATGCCATGCCGACTATAGGAACTGGAAGTATTTATTATGCGCAAGCAGGTTTATTATTACCAAAAATGAAAAACTTAGGAAAAATTCAACCTTACGCAGCTGTAACCATGTCACAATTTGATAGAATAAAAGACAATGTAATTACTCCAGATTTAGGTTTAAATTGGTTTTTAAATGGCCATTCTGCAAAACTTACTTTAAATTACAGAATGCGTCCTGTATATAAATATGCAGATATTACTAAAAAATATGGCGATATAATTTATGATTCTCGTCTTGGTGAATTCACCGTTCAATTTCAAATTTATTTATAAAAACAATTACAAACATATATATGGAAAACACAGAAAACAAACCGCAAAGTATTGCTAAAGTAATAGGTGCCTCATCATTAGGGACGCTTATTGAGTGGTACGATTTTTACATTTTTGGAAGCTTAGCTGTTATTATTGGCAAGCAACTATTCCCAGCTGATGCTGGAGCTTCAGCACTAATAAACACTTTAGCAATTTTTGCCGCAGGCTTTATTGTTAGACCTTTTGGGGCTTTAGTTTTTGGACGATTAGGCGATTTGATTGGTCGTAAATCTACTTTTTTATTAACCCTAGTTTTAATGGGTGGCTCTACTTTTTTGATTGGCTTAATTCCTTCCTATGCTACCATTGGTTATGCTGCGCCTATATTAGTCCTCATTCTCCGACTCATACAAGGTTTGGCTTTAGGTGGTGAATATGGCGGTGCTGCTACATATGTGGCCGAACATGCGCCTGCTGGCAAACGTGGATTTTATACAAGCTGGATTCAAACTACTGCTACCTTAGGATTATTTCTTTCAATTGGAATAATTGTATTTACTAAAAACATGATTGGTGCCGAAGCATTTGCTGATTGGGGTTGGAGAATTCCATTCTTAATTTCAATTATTTTGGTAATCGTTTCTATCTATATTCGTTTAAAAATGAACGAATCGCCTTTATTCAGTAAATTGAAAAAAGAAGGTAATGTTTCTAAAAATCCATTGAAGGAAAGTTTTAACAATAAATCAAATTTCAAAATGGTTTTGCTAGCATTATTTGGTGCTACCATGGGTCAGGGAGTTATTTGGTACACAGGTCAGTTTTATGCACAATCATTTTTAGAAAATACCGTACTTTTAGATTTTAACGAATCGAGGTATATTTTACTTTGGGCCATTTTATTTGCCACACCTTTCTTTGTTATATTTGGTAGTTGGAGCGATAAAGTTGGGCGAAAATGGATCATGCTTGCAGGTATGTTTTTAGGAATAATTTGCTACAGACCCATTTATCAAAACTTTTTAGATAGAACTAACGTAGCTGAATTTCAAAAAACAGAATTGGCTACACAAGCAGAACCTGTGGTTAAAACCGATTTGATTGCTAAAACTCAAGATTCATTAGTAGTAACCAAAACCTTAACCACTTTAAATGATGGAACATCGTACAAAGTAGTAACTACCGACACCATTTATGCCGATGCTGCTAAACCAATTGGACATGGAAAAACAAAATACATTGATAAAAAATTATCGGATAGTAATTTTTGGATGTTCGTGTTTTTAGTGTTCATTCAAATTATATTTGTTACCATGGTTTATGGTCCAATAGCAGCATTTTTGGTAGAATTGTTCCCAACCAAAATTCGTTATACTTCTATGTCGTTACCATATCATATAGGTAATGGAGTTTTTGGTGGATTGGTACCATTTATTGCCACATTGATTGCAAGTTTTAGTGGATCTACACCTCTTTCCGGATTATGGTATCCAATAGGAATTGCAACTGCTTCGCTTATTATAGGAGCGGTATATATTAGTAATAAAATAGACGATAACGTAAACGATTAATTTAAAAAAAGCGAAAAATTATGAATACAATAAAAAAATATCTAGGAATTATTCTAGTAGCATTAGCACCAGTTTTAGTCATATTTATGGTAATGCAAGCCATTGAAAAAGTAGGTAAAGCAGCCGAAGGAATTGCTAGAACAAATACACTTTTACAGTGGTCAATTATATTAATTATTTTCTTCCCTATTTGCTTAGGTTTAGTAAAATTTGGCCTTTATGCTTTTAGAGGTGAATACGAACATTTACCCGAAAATTCTGACGAATTATAGTTTAGTTTTTTTAAAGATAAGTAACAAAATAGCCCTTGGTTGATTCATTCAATCAGGGGTTTGTTTTTTTGTTATACCAAATGCTCTTATAATTTAGTCCAAAGATGCGAAGTAATTTTTTATCAAGACAATGAACAAAAATCATTTCATAGCATTAGTTATGGAACTATTTTTTGAAGAAGTATTGATGAAAAAGAACAAGTAGATTGGACTAAATTATATGGGTATTTGGTATTAAATAATGTTGTTGATTTCTGCAATTATTCAAAATAAAAATCACCATAAATAACAAAATTTGTTTTCTTCAATCAAAATATTAGTTTTATAAAATGATAAACAATAAAAAACAGAAAAATATCATTCTAAGCATCTTGCTGCTGCTGCTTTTTTGTTATCCAATATTTACTATTTTCAACAAAAAAATTTTTATTGGTAATGTTCCGTTATTGTATTTTTATATAGCTGTTTCGTGGTTAGTGGCGTTAGTACTTTTAATAATTTCGGCTGAAGCGAAACCATTTAAAAAAACAAAAAAAAGTGAGTAAGGCCATTATTATTTTATGCTCGCTAATGTATTTATTGGTTCTATTTGGTATAGCATATTATGCCGAATACAAACAAAAACAAGGCAAAAGCATCATTAATAATGCCTATGTTTATGCACTTTCGTTAGGCGTTTTTTGCACAGCCTGGACCTATTACGGAAGTGTGGGGCGAGCCACTACAAACGGAATTGGTTTTTTAACCATTTATATTGGGCCAACCATTATGGCTTCGCTTTTTTTTCCTGTGCTTCGCAAAATTATTCGCATTACAAAAGCCCAACGAATCAATAGCATAGCCGATTTTATTTCCACTCGTTATGGTAAAAATGCAACTTTGGCATCCGTTGTAAGTATATTCTGTGTGTTTGGTGTTTTACCATACATTGCTTTGCAATTAAAAGCCATCACCATCAGTTTTGATATTCTTACCAATAATATGGCTACAAGCCATAATTTATTAAGTGATACCACACTTTATTTTACCATTTTTTTAGCCATTTTCATCATTATTTTCGGAACACGCTCGGTTGATGCAACAGAAAAACATGAGGGTTTGGTGGCTGCAGTTGCTTTTGAGTCCATCATAAAATTAATTGCTTTTTTGGTTGCAGGTATATTTGTTACCTATGGAATATTTAATGGCTTTAACGACATATTTTTTAAAGCTTCGCAAATAGATGAGTTCTCTAAACTATTTACCATGGAAGGCGAAAATACTAACGCAAGTTGGTTTGCAAGCATTTTTTTATCTATGATGGCGGTTATGTTTTTACCAAGGCAATTTCAAGTTGGAGTCATTGAAAACGTAAAAGAAGAACATTTAAAAAAAGCTGTTTGGTTGTTTCCTTTGTATTTATTCATCATCAATATTTTTGTGATTCCAATTGCTTTTGGGGGTAAAATTATTTTCCAAAATATGCCAGTAGATGCCGATACTTTTGTACTTGCATTGCCTTTACATTTTAACAAACCATTACTCAGTATGATGGTTTTTATAGGTGGTTTTTCTGCTGCAACCAGTATGATTATAGTTGAAACCATTGCGCTCAGCACCATGGTGAGTAATAACTTGGTGATGCCAATTATTTTTTCACAGAACAGATTTAAAAATACCATTGACAAATCAATTCGCAATACTATTTTATACATTAGGCGTTTCAGTATTTTACTTATTTTAATTCTTGCTTATTTGTACAATGAATACATTGCCCATTATTTTTCGTTGGTGTCCATTGGTTTAATTTCATTTACTGCTGTTGCACAATTTGCTCCTGCCATTATTGGTGGAATTTATTGGAAAGGTGCTTCTAAAAAAGGGACATTAGCAAGTATAGTTATTGGATTTTTGATTTGGTTTTACACGCTTATAATTCCTTCCATTGCACATGCCCACATTATTAGTGAAAATATTTTAAACAATGGACCTTTCGATATTTTTTGGTTAAAACCTCAAGCTTTATTTGGATTAGAAGGATTTGATTCCATTACTCACGCGTTGTTTTGGAGTATGTTATTTAACAACGCAGCTTTATTTATATTTTCAGTATATAGCAAGCCAAATCCCCAAGAAGTTTATCAAGCTGAAGTGTTTGTTGATATTGATATTTATCAAAATCCCGAAAAAAGTAATATTTGGCGAGGCACCGCCTACATGCCCGATTTATATGCTTTACTCGAAAAATTTTTAGGGAAAGAACGTTCTAAAAATTTAATTCAAAACTACGCGCACAGGCATAAAATTTCAATTGATATGCATGCGAAAGCAGATCCAAGAATTGTAAGTTTTTCTGAAAAAATATTAGCAGGTGTCATTGGTTCTTCATCAGCTAGAATAATGGTAAGTTCTGTTACAAAAGAAGAGGAACTTAGCTTAAATGAGGTTTTTAAAATTCTACATGAGTCGCAACAAATGATAGAATTAAACAAAGAATTGAGGAAAAAATCGATTGAATTAACCAAAGCTACCGATTTACTAAAAGAAGCCAACTTTCAACTTACCACCATGGATGAATTGAAAGATGAGTTTTTATATACGGTAACACATGAAATAAGAACTCCTTTAACTTCCATTCGTTCATTGGCCGAAATTGTTCATGAAAATCCAGATTTAGAAGAAGCAGAACGAAACAAATTTCTAGGCGCAGTAGTAAAAGAAACCGAGCGTTTAAGTCATTTAATTACTAAAGTGCTAAACCTTGAAAAATATGAAAGTGGCAAACAAAAATTAAATCTAACCTCGTTTAATTTTATTGAATTGGTCAATGATTTGTACAGTTCTTATGAAATAATCGCAAAGGATAAAAAAATAAAACTGACCCTTCAAAAACCAAACAGCATGTTGCTTTTGCATGCCGATAAAGATTTATTGCAACAAGTTTTAGTGAATTTATTAAGCAATGCGATAAAATTTACACCTGAAGATAAAACAATACAAATTTTGGTTAGCGACATGCAAACCGAAATTCAAGTGAGCATTATTGATGCTGGAAAAGGAATTGCCCCTGAATTGCATGAACTTATTTTTGATAAATTTTTTCAAGCAAAAAATCAAACCATCAAAAAACCAGAAGGCACTGGATTAGGTTTAGCCATTTGCAAACGAATAGTAGAAATGCATAATGGAAAAATTTGGGTGGAAAGTGAAATAGAAAAAGGTGCACGTTTTACATTTACAATTCCTAACTTTGAAGCCTAAATATTTTGACTGAAAAACAATGAATCAAGCTTATAAAATATTGGTAGTTGACGATGACCCATTTATTCTCATGTCGTTAGAATTTTTGATGCGTAAAACTGGCTTCGATGTAATGATAGCGCGCAATGGAACTGAAACATTGGAGCTGCTTGAACAAAATTCACCTGACGTAGTTTTACTTGACATTATGATGCCCGATGTGGACGGGTATGCCATTTGTAAACATATCAAATCAACTGAAAAACATCAACTTTGTAAAGTAGTTTTTATTAGTGCTAAGTCGAAAGAAATAGATATACAAAAAGGGTATGATTTAGGAGCTGAGTTATACATTACAAAGCCCTTTTCTAACAAGGATTTGGTAAATAAAATAACTGCATTGTTAGATTGATTTTGCTAACTTGGTATAGTTAATGGTGTAAATATTGATTTAGTTGAATAATTTTATAAAAATTTTCAACGATGAATTACAAAGATTTATATAAAAATAGCATTTCAAATAAAGAAGAATTTTGGGCAGAACAAGCCAATAGAATCAACTGGATTACACCACCACAAAACATACTTTCGGTAAACGATAAAGGCTTTTACCAATGGTTTGAAGATGGTGAATTAAACATATCGCACTTATGTTTAGACGCACATATTGATGCTGGAAGAGGTAATGAAATAGCATTAATTTATGATTCGCCAGTTACTTTAGTCATTCATCATTATACATTTTTAGAACTAAGAAATTTAGTTGCAAAATTTGCTGGAGGCTTACAAAATTTAGGCATTACCAAAGGCGATACTGTGGTCATTTACATGCCCATGATTCCTCAAGCAGTAATTGCCATGTTGGCTTGTGCTAGAATTGGCGCCATTCATTCAGTGGTTTTTGGTGGATTTGCACCACACGAACTTGCCATGCGAATAGATGATGCAAAACCAAAAGCAATCATCACCGCTTCGTATGGTTTGGAAATAGATAAAGTAATTCATTATAAAGCCTTAGTAGATAAAGCAATTCAGGAAGCCACACATCAACCAAACTACACTATTTTGTTCAGAAGAAGCAATGGAAATGATGTAATGAATAATTTGAGTGAAATAGATTTTGACGATTTATTAAATAACTCAGAACCCGTTTCCTATATACCAGTAAAAGCCACTCATCCGCTTTATATACTTTATACTTCTGGAACAACTGGCAGTCCAAAAGGTATAGTTAGAGACACTGGAGGATATGCCACTGCATTGCAATTTAGTATGACTTATTTTTACAATGCCCAACCGGGCAATGTGTTTTGGGCTGCAAGCGATGTGGGTTGGGTAGTTGGCCATAGTTATATAGTTTATGGACCTTTATTAAATGGATGCACCACTGTTTTATATGAAGGCAAACCAGTAAAAACCCCTGATTGTGGTGCTTTTTGGCGAGTAATAGAACAGCATAAAGTAAATATAATGTTTACTGCGCCTACGGCAATTAGGGCAATAAAAAAAGAAGATGACCAAGGAAAAATTTTAAAACAATACGATTTAAGTTCACTCAAAACTTTATTTTTAGCAGGTGAGCGCCTTGATTCTTCAACATATTTTTGGATAAAAAATTTAATAAACAAACCAGTAATTGATCATTGGTGGCAAACCGAAAGCGGCTGGCCAATGATAGGAATAATGATGGGCGTAGAATATTTAGAGGCCAAAGCTGGCTCGGCTGGTTTACCAGTTTGCGGATACGATATAAAAATTTTATCGGAAGAAGGTGAAAAATTAGGACCCAATCAAGAAGGTTATGTAACGGTACAATTACCGCTTCCTCCTGGCTGTTTGCCTACTCTTTGGAACAATGACGAACGATTTAGAAAAGGGTATTTAGAACATTTTTTAGGTTATTATCTTACAGGCGATGGTGGTTATAAAGATGAAGAAGGGTATTTTTATATAACTGGCAGAATTGATGATATTATAAACGTAGCTGGCCATAGACTAAGTACTGGGGAAATGGAAGAATTAATTGCTTCGCATCCATCAATTGCCGAATGTGCTGTGCTTGGAATTGCTGATGAATTACGCGGGCAAAGACCTGTAGCTTTAGTAGTTTTGAAAGATGGAGTAGAAATACCAGAAGAAATTATTGAGAAAGATTTGGTTGGATTAATCAGAGAAAAAATTGGAGCAGTTGCCTATTTCAGAAATGCAGTGGTAGTAAAAAGATTACCAAAAACCCGTTCTGGAAAAATTCTTAGAAAAACACTTCGGTATATTGCCGATGGTTCAAAATATAGTATTCCTTCTACCATTGAAGACCCAGATTCATTAACAGAAATAGCAGAAAAACTTGGAGCAAGAAAAATTGGAATTGCTTATCAATAATAGGCATAAATTTTATTATTATGGTGTTCATAACACTTTACAAATTCAATAGATTTGTAAAACTATGAATAATATTATTTTTTAAATGAATTTATACATTAGGAAATAATAAAAAAAAAACAGTAGTTTTACATCGCAATAAAATCCTTGATTTATGAAAAATATTCTAACATTATTAATGCTTTTTGTAGTTACAATTTCACTACAAGCGCAACCAAAACCTGCTGTAAAAACTGGCACTCCCGTTGTTCCTGGTGCATCAGCTAAGCCTAAAGTAAGTCCTTATGTTCTTAAAAAAGACTATGAAGAAATGCTGTTAAACTTAGATGCTAAAGTTAAATCGGCTACGAGTGCAAACGCAGGTTTAAGAAGCCTAATAGGCAGCAAAGACAGAGAAATTAATTCTCTGAGTAGTAAAATGAAACAAGTGGAAGAAATTTTAAATTCTACCGCTTTTAAAGTTTCAAATACTGAAGATTCATTGGATAAAACACGTTTTTCTATTGAAGAATTCAAGAAAAGTACAGACGAGAAATTTGCTGAAGTTGATGCAATTAATGCTGAAAATAAAAGCAAAATGATGATGATGTTTGGAATAAGTATCATTGTTTCAATTGTATTATTTGTTGTATTATTACTCCAATTAGGCAAGCTTAAAAAATCAATGTTAAGCCATAATATCAATGCTGAAATTAAGTTACACGAAACTTTAGCTGAATTAACCGAAAAACATAAAGCTGAACTTGATAGTGTAAAAAGTAATTTAGAAAGAGACAATAGAATTTTATCGAAAAATTTGGCAGACGAAAAAGAGAGAATGAGCTTTGAAGTAGAGAAACTAAATGCTGCAATTGAAAATATAAAACTTGGATAATTGATTGATTAATCATCTGAGTTATTCCATAAAAAAGGCTGTTGAATATTCAATTCAACAGCCTTTTTTACGTTATTAAAAGGGTAAATATTTTTGTAAAAGAACAATCAAAATTATGATTATCCAAAATGCAATAATTGGTATAAAAAACACCTTATACAACCTATTTAATAGGAGTAATAATTTAATAAATTTTCGCAGAGTTGGGTCTAAATTTTTTGACTCCTCTAAAATTAACTTCGTTTTCTTTACATCTATTCTTATTGAACTGTAACTTTTTTTAGGTAATTTAAAATTGAACTTATAACCTATATATATAGTTAAAATTATATCTAATATTCCAATGCTTACTAATAACCAAAATATGATTATATATTTTTGGAAAATAAAATTAAGCATTATAACTGCTTGCTTATAAAATACACCATAGCTATAATAAATAGTATAATTACTATTCTAATAAAGCTTTTTATCAATAAACTAATATAGGCAAAAACAGCAAAAACCAATGCTGCAATTCCAATATATAACATCGATTTATCGTAAGGAAAACCAGTTTCAGAAACCCATTTACCAAATGGAAAACTTGGTTTTAAATGTTGCATTTTTACATGAAAATACTCTAAAAATGCCATGCCACTTATTACTGGCGCAGCAATCATTAACAGAATAGAAAATGCTTTTGTTATCAGTGATTTTATCATTATTTTTATAATGGTTTTGCTTATACGTCATTGCGAGGGATAATTTTTTCGAAAATCAATAAAAAATGACGTTGGGTCATTCTGTAAGAATCTTCCTTGACTTAAACAATCATTGAATTTCACAAAATTTATTGTTTAATTCAATAGTAATTATTTGCAAGGAAGATTCCTTCGGAATGACTTAATTTTTTTATTTTTTTAAGCAATTGCCGCTTCAACTTTAGCTATTAATTCATCGGCTTGCGCATGGTTTTTTGCCAATAAAGTTTTTGCTTCAGCAATTAAATTTTCTGCAAAAGTTCTATCTTTTAAATCCTTTGCATTTACCAATACATTAAAGTATGCACCTCGTACCGCAGTTTTTACACAAAGCACTCCAACACCAGCATCAGTCACCGAATTCTGATTTCCTTTTTCAATCATTGCAGCCAATAAATCTAATGTTTCAAAAGCAGTTTGCATCACTTTTAATGGAACTTGGCAAGCATATTTGGTAGCATTTTCTATAGCTAAAGTTCTTGTTGCTTTTTCTTCTTCTGTTGCCTTTGGCAATCCAAAACCTAACATAATTTGATTAAAAGCATGGGTATCTTCATCTACTGCTTTCAGCAATTTATCTTTTATAATTTGACCTTTACCAGCCCAATCGCTAAAAAACGAAACTTGGTCTTCCCAACCACGTTTGCCAGCCGAAAGATTAGCAACCATAGTTCCTAACGAAGCACCCAAACTTCCTACGTAAGCACTAATAGAACCACCTCCAGGAGCTGGACTTTCACTTGCAGTTTCATTAGCAAAACTGCGTAAATTCATACCAATCAATTTTTCGTTATTGGCATTTTTTAGTTTGTATTCTATAATTTTATTGTTGGCATCAAATGGTGCCAACTCATCTAAACCTAATGATTTGATGGCAATTTGAATCAACTCCTCTTCACTTACTCCAACCGAACGTTTTTGTTTAATTAAATAATGTCTTCCTGCCGAAAGCATGGCTTCCAAAGGAATTAAGCCTACTAACTCAGAACCTGTTACTCTCATGCCACGTTTTTCGGCACTTTTACATACTTCATCAAATGCTTGGTGAACCGATGTAATTTTGAAATTAGTTAAATTGATACTGATTTGTGCAATATTGTATTCTTCAATAAACCAACCAATGGCTTTACATGCTTTTAAAGTTCCTGGTATGCGCACTTCATTGCCATCAGCATCTTTTACTATTTTACCAGTAATGGGGTTTCCTTCACGCAAAACCCTGCCTGCTTCTCTAATATCAAAGGCAACAGAATTTGCCAAGCGTACCGATTTAGTGTTTAAGTTTACGTTATAAGCAATCAAAAAATCGCGGGCACCAATTACAGTTCCACCTGCTTTTTCGTTAAATTCAGCTGGTCCAAAATCTGGTTTCCATTCAGCTAATTTTATTTTTTTGAAAAAACCTTCATATTCACCAGCTCTAATTACTGAAAGATTATTTCGTTCTTTATTAGGCTGCGCATTTTCGTATAAATACACCGGAATATTTAAGTTTTCTCCTACTCTTTTACCCAACATTTTTGCATATTCAACAGTTTCTTCCATGGTAATTCCGCTAACGGGAATTAGCGGACAAACATCGGTTGCGCCCATTCGTGGATGTTCGCCTTTATGCTTGCTCATGTCAATAATTTCGGAAGCTTTTTTTATGGCTAAATAGGCTGCTTCAACTACTGCTTTAGGCTCTCCCACAAAAGTAACTACCGTTCTGTTGGTAGCTTTTCCTGGATCTACATCCAATAATTTTACTCCATCTACACTTTCTATTACATCAGTAATTTGTTTAATAATTTGCAAATCGTGGCCTTCACTAAAATTTGGCACACATTCTATAATTTGAGTCATGGTTTGTTATTTGTTTTTATAAATTAGTGTAAATAAAAATAGGCTGCGAAGCTAATAAAATTTTGCTTTGAAAATATTAGATGTAATAAAAGTGGAATTTGAATATGGAACTAACTCCAAAAGGTAGTTTTTTTACGTTTACACCATTTAATGACTACTCCCTGATTTGATAATTAAAGACCTTGAAATTAAGAAAGGCGAGGATAAAGTGTTGGATTTGGTGTTGGTGAAGTAATAATTGGGAATTGAATCATTGAAACGCCTTTGCAGTGATGCAAAGGCGTTTTTTTTGTGTTTAACATCAAATCCTTCCTTGCAGTCATTCTGTAAGAATCTTCTTTCCTTATAAACCCCATGGATAATAAAAAATTTGCTCAATCAAGTTGTTGGCTTTTGTTATCAATTGTCTATTTTACTTTTTTTCTTCTTTCTTTTTCCATTGATGAAAAAGAAACAAAAAATCTAGACAAAAATATGCTTCCACGCTCAGTCCAACGCTGGCCCGCATTTTTGTCAGGCCAACGCTCGCCAAACACAATGATTAGGGTGCAAATTTGAAATTACACCATATTATGCATAACCTTCTATAATGCTGCCCGTTGTTGTGTCTTTTGACCAACAACAGCAAGTGTTGGCTTTTGTTATCAATATTTCCTTAATAATTTTGTTGATTTCGATTTGATTCAATGTTTTAGTACTTTTAAAATTTTATTGATGCAAAGGTATTTGAACCCTTATAAAAACACAACTAACTGTAACCTTTTCACTGCATAGTAACTGAAGGTTTCAATGGCATTTATATACCTCCTTCGGCAAGCTCAGGGTGTCAAAGGTTGGTCAGGATGACATTCACTTGGGCAGCATTTGGGGGAAGTTATTTTTGAATTTTACAACCATGAATAGATTCTTTCAATTGATTTTCTATAGCATTTCCATCAATTAATGCCCAATGTTCCATAATTTTTCCGTTAGAAAGTTTATAATACCTGTAACCAACAGTTAATATTTCAAAATAAGTTGGTTCAATGTCTCTCCAAACTCCAATGTGTTTAAGTTGCATTGTCATTTTCAGCATAACTTTATCTGCTTCACAAACAATGTCATCAACAATGGTTTTATGCTCAAAAGATTTACTTGTACCTATTATCCAAAGTTTCATACCGTCTTTATCTGCAGGCAGAGTAGGTGGTAACGAATGATCAATAAAGTTGGCCGAAATGTAATTGTCAATTTTTTCAAATTGGTTTTGGTTCCAAATTTCTTCAATGAAATTTATTACAATTGATTTGTTTATATTATTCATGTTTCTGTAAAGTATAATGCAAAGGTTCATCATTGAAATTGATTTAGCCTGTAACAAAAATCACAAAAAAATTTTATGTTTTATTCTTCCTAATTCTACTTAAAGTTTCCCGTGCAACACCTAAATAAGAAGCAAGTTGAGTAAGACTGATGCGTTGAAATAATTCAGGTTTGTTAATTTGTAAATAATGGTAACGTTCTTTTAAAGAATAAATTTTAAATAAATTGGTATGGTTCTCTTTAGAAATTATGAGATTCTCTAAAAGATTTCTGCCAAATGATTCAATTTGTGGAGAAGATTTATAAAGTTCTAACAGTTTAATTTTATCAAATTCGTAAATAACTGCATTTTCTCCAGCTTGAATATTATTTTCAGAAAAAGTATTTGAGCGCAAACTTTTTAAGTTAGTAGTAAAATTTCCTTCAAAAGTAAAGTCAATATTTATCTCTCCATTTTCATTATCAATATAAGTTCGTAAAAATCCAATTTCAACAAAAAAAATAGCATTACAAACCTGCCCTTGTTTTAAAATAATTTCCCCTTTTTTTAAAAGTCGTTGATTGGCAGTTTCAAATAGTTTTTCAAAGTTTGAAATAGAGATAAAAGTTAAGTCACTAATATTTTTATATAGCAAAGATTTTGAATTTATAGTCATTGTTATCTAACTTAAAATAATTGCAATTATAAAGAAACCATATAATCTACTATTGTTTGTGAATGAATATTTGTAGTATCAAAAACAGGAATTTCAGCATCGATTAATTGTTGGACTAAGTTAAATGGTTTTGAACTTGACATGATTGATTTTTTTTAGTCAATTGAGTGTAAAATGAATTCAAAAGTAATATTACGTCATAAAGAGTTTTTGGGTCAATAATTTCAGCGTTGCTACTTATTTTAGTTTTGGCAAAAGGTATTAAAAGTTGCGTTTCACTGGTGGTTTCGGCTTCTATAATTTTTAAAGTTCCAAGTAATGATTCATGCGCTTTTTGTCCAACTGAAGAGGCAGTAATTAGTGCTGTAGGTTTATGGGAAAATTCCATGGATGAAACTGTCCAATCAATAGCATTTTTTAAAGTTCCTGGCACACCCATGGCATACTCAGGAGTACAAATTAGAATTCCATCAACAGATCTCAATTTATTTCTAAATTCAACTATTTCCAGTGGAGGATTGTCATTATCCAAATCTGGGTTGTAATGTGGCAAACTATCCAATCCTTCCAATATTTCAATATTGAATTGATCAATCGACATTTTTATAATAGCTTGTATCAAACTAAGGTTGGTTGAATTTTTTCGTGTGCTTCCGCATATTGCTAAAATATTTTTCATTTCTTCTTTCTAATAAAATCGTATTCCGCCAAACACCTTTCATTTTTCCTATTCGGTCATTATGGTTTAAATTTTTAGTTGTATGTTTTTTTCAAAGCATTTAAGTGATTTATTAAATCAGCAGATAAGTCTGTTTTCTTATAAGGAATTTCTGTTGAATTCTCACAATATGTTAAGCCACTAGGACCTATCCATTGCTCGTAATCGTAATTTTTTATTGTGGTAAAATGAATCCAATCAATATTGTTTTGATTTTCTTCTGTGTTAAACTCTCCACATAAAATAAATAATACTTCTTTGTTCGGTTTTATGCTATATCTTAATTGAACATTACGAAAATCAATAGGTAAGGGTTTTTGGTTTTTATAAAAATCAGTAGCAGAAATATCAATTATTGATTGAGCTATAGCATTGATTGAATCGTTTGAAAATACAGTATCAGAAGAATTTTCAGTACTAGTTATTGTTGTTTTCGCAGTTGATTTATCACTATTTGAATTACAGGATGCGAAGAAAAATGTAAAAAATAAAAGGGTAACGCATAGTTGTATTTTCAATGTGGCAAATGTTTTTTTGTATTTAATTATTCTTTTCATTTTATCTAACTTTAGTTGTTTTTGCTGTTCATTTTGAATTTGTGGCTATTGTTATTTAACTTAAAATAATTGCAATTATAAAGAAACCATATAATCTACTATTGCTTTTGAATGAATTTTTGTGGTATCAAAAACAGGTATTTCAAAATCATTTTGATTAATCAAAAGTGGAATTTCAGTACAACCTAAAATAATACATTCGGCACCTTTGTCAACTATGTCTTTTACTATTGAAATGTATTGTAACTTTGTCTCTGGATTAATAAAACCAACACCTAGCTCATCTCTAACCGTTTGTTGAATGTAATCTCTTGTTTCTTGTTTTTCAGGAATCAAAACTTCAAGTCCAAATTCATTTAGTTTATTTCGATAAAAGTCCAATTCCATCGTAAATTTTGTACCTAATAGTCCCACTTTTTTATACCCCTGTTCATTTACAGCTTTTGCGGTTTCTACTCCTATATGAATAATCGGCAATTTTATTACCTCCTGAAGTTCGTCAGCATAAAGATGCGCAGTATTTGCACACAAAACAATACTTTCTACACCACTTTTTTTCAAACTTTCGCAAGCATTTAGTAATATTTCAAATGCACGCTCCCAACCTAATTTATAAATTTCACCAAAATTGATAGAATATACAACACATTCTGCAAAATTTAGACCTCCTAATTTTTGATTTACACCCTCATTGATGTATCTATAATAATCTATAGTCGAAATCCAACTTATTCCACCTACTAATCCAACTTTTTTCATTTTTTTTAGTTCAATATTTTTTTACAAATTTTATTACCTCATTTGCAAACTCTACTGGTTGTTCATAATTGGGAGAATGGGCAGAATAATCAAATAATTGAATGTATTTATCAGCATTTGGTGTCCCTAATTTATTGTAAGTATCATTGGCAATAACTACAGGAAAAACCTTGTCGTGCTTACCCCAACAAATGAGCGTTGGGATGGTAATTTTATGTAATTGGTTTTGTAAATTTATGCCACTATTTAAAAATGTAAATTTATAAGGAACAAAAAAATAAGCAGTAGAAATAGGCGAAAAGAAAAGTAAATCGGTAAAAGGAATTTGAAGTGAATCGCTTTGAGGGTTGTAGTCATATCCGTTTGCCTTGCCAACAAATGAATAATGTGCATTTTCGTTTATTCCAACTTCTAGATGGTTGGTATACCAATTTAAAGCAAACTGCCAATACTGTTTTTCGTCATTTGCCTTAATTTTATTTTCTGCATAAACTAGCATTGAATCACGTGATATAGCATTGGCAGTTGTCCAATTATGGCCACCATCTATTTCTATCCAACCAGAAATTTTATTTTGATTTGCCAATAAATAATTGGTACCTAATGCTCCGCCCCAAGAATGACCCATTAGAAAAATTTGGGGGCTATTGTATTTATAATTGATGAGTGATACTAATTTATCCAAATCTATTGTAAATTGTTCCAAAGTTGCATTAGCCATAGCAGGGTTTCCTTGACTCATACCACACATTCTTTGATCCCAATATACGATTGCAAATTGCTCTTCTATTTTTTTATGCGAAGGGAATATGGTGTAATATTGTGATGAACCACCTTCAGGTCCGCCATGTAACATAATAATAAATTTGTTTGAATTTTTATTTCCTTTTACCCAAACTGGCATGGTAGCCTCTGCACTTTTCAAATAAAAAAAATCGCCATCTGTTTGAAATTCCTTCTTTTTACAATTTGAAAAAAACAGTAAAATGAGAACAATAAAACAATAATTTTTATTTTTCATTTGTATTCTTAATTTTAAAAATAATCCCTGTATTTACAGCAAAATGTGTTAGATAATATCCGTTAAATGGTGCTTTCCAAAACAACTCTGGACGTAAAAAAAAGATGATGTTTCGCTTTGTTTTTTTCGAAAAATCATAACCAGTTCCTAAACCTACAGAAGGCATAATCATAGGGCTGCCATTGTTTGGAGTTTCAACTACTGCACCATTAGGAAGTACTTCATAAATTTCGCCACCATGGGTGAAGTGGTGCAAGTAACCTAAACCTATAAATTCATCAATAAACACCCCACTATTAAAACTCACTCTTTGACCCCATTGTTCTCTTATAAAAAGAGAAGTATTGTTTCTTACATGAACATATGCACCCATGTTTGTTGCAAGTATCATTTGGTATTTTTTTGATTGAAAAGGATAATATTCAAATCCCATATTTAGCCCATAATGGGTTATTGTTTCACCAAAATAACTCAATGTAAGTTTGGTTTTTGGTAAATAATTTTCTTGGCCTTTTGCTTGTTTAAAAATGAAAAATAAAACAAGTAAAATTGAAATTATTTGCTTCATTTGAGTTTTTATCATAGTTATATTTCTCTACTTTCTTAAAGTCTAAAATTGTATTTACTCATTTGTTTTGAGTAATATTCCTTTATTTCCAATTGCAAAAATTGTTTATTCAAATAAGTTTTATTGCTTAATAATTCTAATTGTTTGACGTGTATCACCAAATTGAAGCAAATAAATTCCTGGAATAAAATTTTCAATATTCAAATTCGTTGATTCATCAGTTATTTTACCAATTAAAACTTTATTGCCCAGCATATCATATACGTTATAATTTAAGCCTACAAAATCAATATTTGTTTTTATGGTAATATTTTTAGTTGAAGGTACTGGAAATACTGAAATTTCTTGATTCAAATTAGAAGACTCTTTTAAACCCACGTTTGAAGAAAAAGAAAGCTTATCAACCCATAATTTATTACCTAACTTAGAAAATCCAACTCTATCAGAAAGTATGTAAATTTCAGCTCCATCTGGAATAACTGTTGAGTTATAATTTAATGGAATAGAAAATGGTTGATAGGTACTAACACTACCAGTAATATTCAAAATTGACTCTCCTATAATATTGTTCGATTTTTTAAGTACAACTTTGATTTGAGCAGAGTCTGAATTTACCCTAACTGATTTATACCAACCATTTAAATACAAAGGTTTACTAGCTATAGGAAATATCGCAATTGCATAACCCTCGTGCAATCCTCCAGCCAAAGCACAGTTTCCAGTTTCAATCATCAGCGCATAATTACTATCTACTTTGTCAGTTGTTTTTGAAGATGAAACTGGAGTGCAATTTAGTTCTTGCGATGTAATCCATCCATTTAGTTTTTCAACCCCTGATACAGTAGTCCATTGTTCGAAACTAGCATTTGGAATAATTTGTGCGAAGGATGTTTGATTAGCAATAAGTAATATTACTAATAATTTAAAAGTTAGTTTTTTCATGTTTTGAACAGACAGTGTAAATTTGATAAATGTTGCGTGTAACTATGTGCAAAAATGTAGTATTCTAGCACCAAAGCACTTGTTTTACAATGGAAATTTACCCAAATGGACAAATTAGAACTTAAAGCGGACTTTGGTTTTTCCACCATAGTTTAAAATTAGTAACATTTGGTTTTGAAACAAAAACATCGTCAGTGTCAAAAATCAAATTTATTTTAAGCTTTCTTGTTTCTGTTTGTTCAACCGATTTAACTGATTTGAGCGATAAAAGATATTGTCGATTTATTCTGTAAAAATTAGCTTCTTTTAAGTTTAATTGCCATTCTTCTAATTTTCCTTGTAATCTGTATTTTTCTCCATCAAAAGTATATAACCAAATAATTTTATTTGAACTCATAAGCAAGGCACAATCCTCTATATTAATTCTTTCTTCAGTAAAGCCTTTTTGCACAACTATAAATTCAATAGTTTTCTGTGATGAAGCAATAGAAGTTTGAACTTTCATTTCGTTTTTTATCTCTTTATTGGAATAAAACAAATAACTGACTAAATAGAATAAGTTTATCAATATCAAAAAGAGAAAAGCCAATGGCAATTCCAAGTTGAAAATTGAACTGTCTTTTAAACTAATATTGATAGTAAATAGATATAAAATTTCTAGCAACATTGAAATAAAAAGTGGCAGCGTTATTCCAAAAAGAAACTGTTTAATCAATAGCGTCCTAAACGATTTTTTTGTTAAACAAACCAGTTGATTTTATT
>JBMOGB010000040.1:0-22702 GCA_049318585.1 Bacteroidia bacterium
TGATGCGGGTTAAGCAGTGGGAACAGTAATTTAGACGATAGTCAATGGACGATAGACGATAGATGATAGACGATAGTCAATAGTAGATGGATGATGGACGATAGACCATAGACCATAGAAGATGGACGATAGATGATGGACGATAGAAGATAGACCATAGTAGATGGACGATAGACGATAGACGAGTCAGTGACCAAATATTAAATTTATTTTCTATGGTCTATCGACTATTAGCTTTATTACAATCTAAAAATTCTCTTGTATAATTTACATTACTTATTATATTGCCATTCAAAAAATCGATAAAAATATATGAGCGTTTGGCGAAAAAAACCAATTAGTGCCTTTGAGGCCGAAATGAAAAAAGGCGGCTTAAACCGCGTACTTACCCGTTGGGGATTAACATCGCTAGGAATAGGTGCAATTATAGGTGGAGGAATTTTTACATTAACAGGAATTGCAGCCCACGATTATGCTGGGCCAGCGTTGGCACTTTCTTTTGTAATAGCAGGTGTAGGCTGTTTATTTGCTTCACTTTGTTATGCCGAATTTGCTTCGGTTTTACCAGTTGAAGGAAGTGCTTATAGTTACGCTTACGGAACAGTTGGCGAATTATTTGCTTGGTTCATTGGTTGGAATTTAATTTTAGAATACATGATGGGAGCTACCACCGTTGCTGTAGCTTGGAGTGGTTATTTTGTAAAATTATTACACTTATTTCACCTCGATATTCCAATTTGGTTATGCAATGACCCAGTTACTGCGGCAACTAAAGCTGCTGCTTTAGGAATTGATATTCCTTCTTTTGCCTTTAATTTACCTGCTTTTATAATTACTTGGTTCGTAACAAGCATATTGGTAAAAGGTATTAAAGAAGCTGCAAGTACTAATAATATCATTGTAATTATAAAAATAGCTGTAGTGCTTTTTGTAATTATTGTAGGTGCATTTTATATCAATGTAGAAAACTGGCAACCATTTATTCCAACCACTGTTGAAACTATTACCGATGGGGTTGTTAGTAAAAGTTTTGGATGGGAAGGTGTAGTTACAGCTGCTACTATTGTGTTTTTTGCTTATATAGGATTTGATGCAGTTTCTACTCAAGCTGGCGAAGCCATTAATCCAAAAAAAGACGTGCCATTTGCCATCATTGCCTCGTTGGTAATTTGTACAGTTTTATATATTTTGGTTTCATTGGTTTTAACAGGAATGGTGCGCTATGATGTATTAGATAAAGCAGCTCCAGTTGCTTCAGCTTTTAGTGAAAATGGTTTAACTTGGGCAGTATTTATTATTACTATTGCTGCTACTGCTGGTTTAACTTCTGTAATGTTAGTAATGATGTTAGGTCAAACACGTATTTTTTTAGGAATGGCCAAAGATGGTTTACTGCCAAAAGGAATATTTGGTACTTTGCATCCTAAATTCAAAACACCTTATAAATCTACTATATTAGTGGGTGCAATTATTTCGGTGGTTGCAGCATTAACTCCCATTGAAAGTGTAAGCGCCATGTGTAGCATGGGAACATTATTGGCCTTTGCAATGGTTTGTGTAGCAGTAATGTTATTGCGTTATAAAAGTCCTGAATTAGAAAGACCTTTTAAAGCACCTGCTGTATATTTAGTAGGTATTTTAGGCGTTTCGTTCAATTTGTTTTTGATGTATTTTGTAAGAGCAGAAACATGGATTGCATTTCTTATTTGGGGAGCAATTGGGGTTTTAGTTTACTTCCTTTACAGTAGAAAAAACAGTAATTTACATAACCCACAAATTGAAGAATAATTTTTGGAAATGCTGAATTCAAAATAACAAAAATGTAAAATAAGATAGCTTATAAAATTACATGTTTTTTATATAAAAGCTGCTTTGAACTTAGTTCAAAGCAGCTTTTTTGCATTCATTTCCAATATTTATATTTCAATGTAGTTAACTTTAAACCAAAATACGCATTATAAAATCTATTACGAGTCCAAACTATCCTTAGAGTTAGCGAAGCGTTCTTAGGATTTTAAATGAATGTAGTTTCCGATAGCTATCGGAATCCGACACTGGCTAATTCAAACGAGTCTTGAGACTCTTTGCTCATTTTAAATCCGTAGTCCGATAGTTATCGCATAAGCGTCAACTTAAGAATTTTAAAAATCAAAGTTCCAGAGGAACGACTTGATGGTAGCAACAAGTGAAACTGGTGGTATTTGGATGAAAAAATAAAACAAAAAATCCAAAATATTTGCAAAATGCCAAGCCTTAGGCTTTGCATTTTGCAAATATTTTGGGGTTTTTGTGAAGGTGATTGCTTTTGTTTTTTACCGCAAGGTCGTTCCTCTGGAACTCTATGTTTAAAAATGTTTTCAACTTTAAAATCTAATTTAAGTTGACGCCATGCGATAACTATCGGAACAATTGAAAGGCTTGGCTTCAGACTACGGATAGGAGTGTTTTTATAGGCACTTATGAAGCACTAAGATTTATAGGAGGTAATAAAGCTAAAGAACCTTTGGCAAAACCGCCAGTAGTATAATTTACCTAAAACTAAAAAGCCCAATTTGAAATTCAAATTGGGCTTTTTTTATGGTGTTAAATTGTTTTATTCAGCAATAATTACAAACGATATTCTATTATGAGTTACACCATTTGAACTAAGTACTAAATTATAAGTACCCGATGAAATATTTAACCCATTTACTTCTACAATATCATTTTTTGATTTTACATCATAAGTTGATTTATAAACTTCTCGGCCTAACATATCTACAATAATCAAATCACCATGAGTTATATTTAAATTATTTACCTGCACTTTAAACGTTCCTTTATTAGGATTTGGATACATACTAATTTCGGATTTTGGTTGGTTAGTTACTGGGTTTACAAAGGTTGAACCACTTGCTTTTTCAATACCAATTTGGTTATAATTATTAAACAATTGCTGACCTACTGCAAGAGGATTAGGTAAAACTGTTACTGTTTTACTTGCTTCGGCATAACAGCCAGTATTGGTAGTTAACTGTACTATTCTAACAGTATAACTTCCAGCAGAAGCATATTGTTTACTATAAATATTGGTATAGGTTGAACCTGTTCCATCGCCATAAGTCCAAGTTGGTGCGCCAGCGCAATATAAAACTGGGTTATTAGTTTGACTGTTGGTAAATGAAGGAATAAATCCAAAATTATTACCTAATAATACTTGTGTAGCAATTGGAGTAATATTAAAGTCAACTCCTACCCTACCATTACTTCCAGAATTACTAGAAACAACTACAGTTTGGGTATAAGTACCTGCACAACCTATTCCATTTACAATGGTTAAAGTAATCAATTTAGATCCTCCTTCATTGTAATAATGTGTAGGAGAAACTGCGCTTGAAGTATAACCATCACCAAAGTTCCATAAATAAATATTACCTGTTCCTGTTGATGAATTGGTTGTTGTTAATAAATTACCACAAGCACCGCCAACCGATGCAGTAAATAATGCTTCATTTCCAACTGGTGCGGCAGATACGCTTACAGTTTGGCTTGTAGTTGAAGTACATCCATTTCCACCTGTACTTACCGTTAATTGAACTGTATAAGAACCAGCATTGGTGTAATTTTTCAATGGATTTTGAGAAGTAGATGTTGTAGCAATTGGTGTTTCACCAAAATTCCATAAGTAAGTAGCAGTATTTCCATTAGGAATACTTGAAGTGCTTGTAAACTGAACATTGCTTCCACAACCTACACCTGTTACAAATGAATAACTAGCAGTTGGAGTATCAGAAATAGTAATTGTTTTAGTTAAAACTCTGGCACAATTAGCACCAAAAGCAGCAGTTAAAGTTACTGTATAAGTACCACTTGCATAAGTATGATTTGGAGCTGTTTCGCCAATATAATTTGTTGAATTATCGCCAAAGTTCCAAGTATAAGTTACGTTAGGTTCTACATTATCATTGGTAAATGCTACTTCTTTTGAACAAGAACTGTTGGTTAAAGCAAATGCAGGAACTGGTGTTGGACTAACATTTACTGCATAAGTTTGACTTGCACAACCACCAATTGAAACACTATAATTATTAGTTGAATCTGGCATTACATCTACATAACAAGTAGTATCGCCATTGGCAGAGCCACCATTCCATAATATTGGAGTTGTACCAATTCCATTGCAAGAATTTGCAAGCACATTTGATACATCATTTATTCCTACTTGAACAGCAAAATTATCGATTGACCAACTTTCGTTACAAATGTTTTCTAATCCTAAGGCTTCTAAAACTACATTTAAAGAATTAGCAGTGTGAGGAACCGATTTAGAAATATGGTATTTTGAAGTAGTTGCTCCTCCAGAGAAATTACATACATTAGGTAAATTAGTTGCTGTTGAACCTGTAAATGCATTGTTTATTGTAGGTAAATTATTAGGATAAGCTTGCGTTCTATAACTAAAGTTTGAGAAGGTAGTGTTCATTATATTATTACCATTAACATCCATTTTCCAAATGTCTTTTCCAATCAATATATTATTGATTACATCCAATGAATTACCATCCCAACTATCGTGTAAGTATAAATCAAAATCAATTTTCACATACTGGTGTGTAGGCAAAGCAGATTGGTTATAAATTACTTTTTGATTGGTTAAATAACCTAAAATATTTTCGCCATTGTATGCTTTTATGGTTGGAATATTTAAAGTAGAATCGGTAGTAAATGTAAACAAGGTAGAATCAATTGCTGTTTCAAAATTATTGCTGTAAAAATTACTATAAGAAACTGAGTTTTGGCTACCAACAATTTGATTGGCAGTTAACCTAACAACAGTTCCAGCACAAATTGGATTTGGAACAGATGAAGTAACAATTGCAGGTGGATTTACACTTGTAGCTTTTGTTTTATTTCCTCTGCTATCAGTACAATTTCCAATAACCGAAGTAGCAACTAAGTTTACATTATAACTTCCATTTACAGAATAAGTATTTCCTATAATATTTGTTGAAGTATCAGTTGTTGTGCTTGCTCCAGCCATTGTCCAAACATATGTCATTGCTCCACCACCAGCTAAAATGGTATTGTTAGTAAAGTTAAAACTATTTCCAGCCAAACATTGATTATTGGTATTAATTGTAAAATCAGCTCTTGGAGTTGGATTAACAATTATTTCAATTGAATCGGAACAAGTTCCTAAAGTGGCTACATAATAGGTATTTACAATAGGAGAAACTGTGATTGAATTATTTGAACTAACTGGGCTATTCCAAACAAAATTGGTAGATGATGAAATGAATCTGTATTGAACTTCAAAATTATCAATTGACCAACTTTCGTTACAAAGATTTTCTAAGTTTAATGCCTCTAAAACTAAGCTCATTGAATTGGCAGTATGAGAAACAACTTTTGAAATATGGTATTTTGTAGTAGGTGCACCTCCACCTATATTACAAGCAGGAGGTAAATTATTTGTTACTGAACCAGAATATATTGAATTATTTGCTGGAATATTGCTTGGATAAGCTTGAGTATTCCATGAAATATTTGAGAAGGTAGTGTTTATAATGTTTGTTCCATCTACACCCATTTTCCATAAATCTGGTGTCGAATTACCATTATTACCATCCCAAGTATCGTGAATGTATAAATCAAAATCTATTTTTATTGAATCGTGATTTGGAATACTTGTTAAATTGTAAGTAGCTTGCTGATTTCCTAAATATCCTAAAACGTTTTGTCCGTTATATGTTTGAATAGTTGGAACATTAACTGGACTAACAGTTTGGAAACTCCAATTACTACCAACTGCAGCGCTAAAATTATTGCTTTCAGCAACTACATAATTAGGACTACCTAAACTAGTAGTAGCATTTGTACATGAAATTGTAGTTGAAGTTCCTTCGCAAATTGTATTTGCAATTGGAGCAGCAGTAGCACTAAACAATGGCTTAGGACGAATTACTAAAATTACCGAATCGTTTGCAGCGCCTAAACATGTGGTTGAACTTGAATCTCTAACACTTAGTAATTTATAAATAAAAGTACCCGCTACATTGGTTGGAACAGCTACATCTATTGAATTTCCTGAAACGGTTGTAATTGTATCAAAAACATTATTTACAGAATAAATAAAAGTAAAAGGTGCAGTTCCATTTGAGCCAATTAAAGTTACTAAAGGAGTAGGTGCATCTTTACAAACCGAATTTGCACCAACAATAGTTGCTAACGGAATTGGATTTACAATTACACTGATAGAAGGAATATAAACACAATTGTTAGTATCAGTAACTTTTACCGAATAAACACCATTCATATTTAACAATGCAGCATTGCTAACTGTTGTGCTTGGTAAATTAGTAGTGTCACTTACATAATTGTTCGGACCAGTCCATGAATATGTTCTAGCACCTGTTCCACCTAAAATAGTAGCACTTAAATCTAATTGAGTTAAAGCACATATTGGAGCATTGGTGTTTGCTGTTCCTGAAAGTGGTGCAGTTTGAATAATATTAACTGTTGAAACTGTTGATACACATCCAATTTTATCCATTACTTTAAGCATGTAAGAATTTTCAGGTAAACCACCAAAAACATTACTTGTTTGATAATTTGATCCATTATCTTTTGAATAAGTATATGGAATAGTTCCAGAAACTGCAGCAATGGTTATTTCACCATCGCTAGTTCCAAAACAAGTTAAATCAACTCCATTGTAAGATAGTTTAGAAGTAGTGAAATTTGGTAAGCCATTAGGTGCAACAATTGTTACAATTGCTGAATCTGTTGAACTATTTCCACTTGAATCAGTTACAGTTAAGAAAACTGTATTTGCTCCAACATTTGAACAATTGAAAGTAGTTTTACTTAAACCTAAATTTTCTATTGTACAATTATCGAAAGAGCCATTATTAATTTGAGAAGGTGTGATAGATGCTGACCCTAAAGTATCTAAATTTACAGTAATATTTTGAGTAATAACAGTTGGTTTAATGGTATCGATTATAGTAACCGTTGCTGCACCTATATTTACATTTCCATTTACATCGGTAACGGTTAAATAAACTGTGTTACTTCCTCTGTTAGCACAAGTAAATGAATTGGGTGAAACACTGGTTGATAAAATTCCACAAGCATCATTTGAACCATTGTTTACATGAGCAGGCAAAATACTAGCTGTTCCATTTGAGTTTAAATAAACATTTATGTTTTGAGTTATTACATTAGGCTTTATGGTATCTAAAACCGTAACCGTTGCTATACAATAAGCAGATCTACCAAATGAATTATATACAGTTAAAGTATCTGCATTTGTACCAATATTGCTACAATCGAATGAGCTTTTGCTCAATGTTCTGCTTGAAATTCCAATTGAACTATTACTTCCATTGTCTAAATCACTAGGAATTATAGTTGCATTTCCTGCGTTATTTAAATAGATGGTTGCATTTCTGCAAATAGCATTTGGCGATGGTTCAATTACAACAACTGTTGTTGAACAAGTAGTAACATTATTTGATGCATCGGTTGAAGTTACAAGAATTGAATTACTTCCAATATTGGTAGCATTAAACGAAGTTTTACTCAAACCAATTGTTGGTATTCCACAGTTATCGGTATTAGATAATACAACATCCGAACTAGTAATTGTTACGTTACCATTGATGTCTAAAACTGCAGTATCAATTTTACAAGTTAATTCTGGAGCTATTAAGTCTTGAACATTTACAGTTGCAGTTTGCGTTGCAATATTTCCGCTTGAATCTCTCACCCATAAAGTAACAGTATTGTTTCCTTTATTAGCGCAAGTAAAAGTAGATGGATAAACTTTTATACTATCAATTCCACAATTGTCGAACGAACCATTATTAATTAAACTTGGTGAAATGGTAACTGTTCCCGAACTATTTAATGGAGCAGAGTTATTTACCCTAATAATATTAGGAGCAGTAACATCTACTACATTCACAGTAAATGTGCAAGTTCTTGTATTTCCATTGCTATCATTTGCCAAATAACTAACAGTAGTTATTCCTTTTGGAAAAACAGCACCACTTGCAAGTCCTTGTGTTAAAATAACACTTGGAACTTTACAATTATCAGTAGCAGTTGGAAGTGAATAAGTAACAACAGCATTACAATTTGAACCTGCATTGGCAGTAATATTTGATGGACAAGCAGTAAATACTGGTTTGGTTGAATCAACTTCTGTAATGGTTATTACTTGATCGGCAGCTACACAATTGTTAGCATCTCTTACTCTTAAAGTATATGTTCCAGCGGTTAGTAAACTAAATGCATTAGCGCTTTGATAAGCAATTCCTGCATTTTTTGAATATTGATATGGAGCACTTCCTCCAGTAGCAGTAACAGTAATGGTACCATCGGTAGTTGAAAGACAAATTGGACTATTTTGAACAACACTAAAAGCAAGTGCCGAACCAGGTTGAGTAACTGTAAAATTTTGAACAGCTGCAGTACATCCAATTGAATCTTTTGCAATAACTTGATAAGTAGCTGCTCCTAAACCTGTAAACGATGGAGATGAACCATAAGTTCCACCATTATTAATTGAATAAGTAAAAGGTGAAATACCGCCCGCGGCTGATACTGAAATGGTTCCATTATCATTGCCTCTACAAAGAATATTTGTTTTTACAACTGTAAAAGCAACTTGACTAACTCTAACCGTTTTTGTTACAAAATTAGGGCAACCATTTTTATCGTAAGTTCCTAAAGAAACAGTGTAAGTTCCTGCAGTTGAATAAGATTTAGTTGGCGTTTTAAGTACACTTGTGGTAAAATCTCCAAAATTCCAAACATAAGTAATGGTTGAATTTACAGCACCTGGGTTAACCCAATCGGTAGTTGAATCCATGTTAGTTATTACTCCATTATTGGTATTTGAAGTTAAATCTTTTAAAACACTAGTACCTACATTATATTCCATGTTATAATAAGCCACTAAACCCGATTCATTTCCAACTAAATCACTATTGCGTTTAGCTTGAATTTGAACATCTGTTTTTGCTACATTCCAAACTCTTACTTCGTCAATTAAACCTTTAAAGTTCATGCTTCCTTGGCTTGAGTTTCCAACAAATAAATCATCACTGCTATTAACTATTCCGCTTCCCGAAGGAATTGAGTTTTCTTGGGTTCCATCAACATATATTTTAAAATTAATACCATCATAAGTTCCAGCTAAATGGTGCCACTGATTATCTTTTAAATTAGTTGCTGAAACAGCAATACCATTGGCATTCCAAAATCTAACATTTCCTGTACTACCGTTAAATTGTAACGACCAACCATTTCCAGCTAAAGTATCACTTCCATTGTCAACTATTGTTGCATAATCTGTTTGAGTTGGATCAGCTTTTATCCATGCTTCTACCGTTAAATTAGTAGTATTTAAAACTGCATTATGAGGCATTCTAACATAATCGTTAGTACCGTCAAAATGCATGGCAGTTGAAACTTCGTTTGGAGTAAAATTAATAGTTGTTCCTTGGCAAACATCAAATGCCGATGCATTCCAATTAACAGGAGTAAGTGCTGAAGGTAAATTTACAACCGAAACAGCATCTGTTGCAGCACATCCATTTGAATCGCGTACTGTTACTGTATAAATTCCTGGTATTAAATGTGAAATAGAATCTGTAGTTTCATTGGTTGACCATAAATAGGTAAAAGGACTGGTACCTTGTAAAACACTTACTTTTGCCCAACCATCATTATTTGCTGAACAATTAACTAAACCACTATTTGCAGAAATGGTTATTGTAGGTGCTGAAGTAAAACTCCAACCAGCATTATTTCCTAAATCATTGCTTTGATTAGCATTAAATGTTGCCCCACCAGTTGTTGCATTATCTTTTACATTTATGAATGATGCAGCAACTGTTCCTGATGTTTGTCTAAATGTACTTTGATTTCCTAATGATGTTGATTGAATACCAATTTGTTTAGCACAACTTCCAACAAATTCAAATGCTGTTGCATTTTGAATTACAGGCTCAAGTGACGCATTTACACCACCTTCAAAACGAAGTTTGGCATAAGTATTTGCTCCAGTTAAAAGAGAATTCATTGTTGTAGTTGGACGGAAAGTAACTTTGTTATAAGTAAGGCCATTTCCATAAAAATTACTGTTTGAGGTTCCTTTTACAATAATTTCGGAAGTTCCTTTTATAAAAGTAAGATTAGTTAAATTAGAAGGATTCCATTCTCCATCTATTATATTAACTAATGAACTACCTAAATCTAATATTCTAGTATTTGTAGTTGCAGTGTTAAAGTATTTAGTTATTACTTCTTTTCCATTCAATCTAAATCTTCCATTATTTAAATTTATAGAATCAGAAACGGTTAAGTTATTTTGTAAAACCCATCCACCTTGTCCGCTATTTCCACCTTTAAAGTTTACACGTTGTAATGTTTTACCAGCAGTATTGATATCGTTAGAATCATTTGGAGCCATAAAGTTCCATTCACCAGTAAAGTTTTGATTCATATTGGTAATCAATTTTAAAGAACCATACACATTCATTTGAGTAGCCAAATTATTTCCAGTTAAAGTTGGAGTATATAATGCTGAAGCAAAAGATAAATTATGCATTTTAGGATCTGCATCATCAATAGTAATTACCTCACCGGCTGTTGTAAATGAATTGGCATCAAAAAACACATCATCAAATTGATTTGGAGGAGTATTATGTAAAATAGAACCTCCTGAAGAATAAGCCCAATGGTGCGCATAATCACTCCAATTACCAGTTCCACCAACCCAATAATAACCTGCACAAGAAGTGAATGACCAATTGGTATTGTTACCCAAATTTACACTAGTAGAACCTGCATTAAACGAAGCACCACCTGTTGCTCTTACATCTCTTAACCAAATATAATCCATACAAACCGAACCAGTAGGTTTGCTTATTATACCTTGTGTACCCGCAGAATTTGATTGTAAAAATACGGGGAAACCACCTGAACCAAGTGCCAAAGCATCTTTAACAGTTTGAGTTTGGTTAGCACCAATAAATATCCTAGTACCAACCCCAGCCATAATTAAGTTATTATATGTATTACTGTTGTTCAAATAAATAAATGGACCTGCAGTACCTATAGACGTAATAGTCATGTCGTTAAATGTGTTATTTCCATTCACATTTACAGTAGGATTATTATTCGAAGGATTTCTAAATAACATGGTAACATCATTATAAGTAGAACTACTTACCATATTGATAATTTGATAACCAGCAGCATTTATTTTTAAGTTTCTAATTGTGTTATTATGTTCAAGTTGAATTGTAGAATTTCCTGTATTGTCAGCATTAAACACTAAATCAGTATATGTTTTATTCCCACCATTAAAATAAAAATTATTGGTTCCTGCGAATTTTACCACTGCATTTCCCATATTCAATGTAAAATTATTAGTGTAAATTCTAAATTCGTTTCCAACAGTTATAGTGTCTGTTCCTGTTAGGTTTACTGAAGTTATAGCTCCTGTCCAACAATAAAAATTACCACTTAAAGTAATTGTTTTTCCTCCAGAAATAAATGAACCTGAATTTACATAAACATGAGTTGCTCTTAAATTATCACCTAAAGTCCATTCCCCGGTACCCAAATACTGAATATTAGTTAAAAGTATTCCTTTGGTGTTAACAGTATTTCCAGTAATATTTGATCTAAAATATGTCCAACCTGAATGTTGCCAGCTTAATTTTGAATCTAATGTCATAGAGCCATAAATATTCAATTCGTTTCCACCATTAATTCTAGGAAAATTTACATTATTCCACGACATACTCAAACAATTGGCTGTGGTGTTTATAGTTACAGTTTGGTTTGCAGCTGTAAATGAATTTACATCAAAAAATACATTATCGGTTTGAGAAGGAATAGGACAAGCACCTGGAGTTCCTCCGCTAGTTAAAGCCCAATGGTTTTTATCATTCCAATTTCCTGTACCACCAACCCAATAAAAATTAGTAGTTGGAACAGCATTGATATTCCAACCAATATTTCCTCCTAAATTTAAAATATTTGTACCTGTAAAAGTTCCAACTCCTTGAACTTTTATATTAGTCATATTAACCCAATCAGCATTTAAAATTGCACCTGTATCGGCTAAAATAGCTGTATTAGTTCCGTCACATCTAAAAGCGAACCTATTGTCACAAGCACCTTGAACAGACATATATTTTTTAACAGTTTTGGTATAGCCACCTTGAAAGTACAACTCATTTAAAGTGTTAAAAATAAGTGTATCAGCAGTAGTATTATACCTAAAATAAACATTCGGTCGTTGTAAACCAGAACCATAAATTTTTACACTTCTAAAAGTACTTGGATTATTGGTTTGAAAATCTAAAGTTTGATTTGAATTATTAGCATTTAAATACCTAAAAGTAAAATCTCTAGCAGTAAATTGGCTATACAAATTCATCCATTGATATCCATATGCATTGATGGTAATATCTCTAGCGATAATATTGTAATTTATTTCAACTAATGAACCGCCTGTGTTTTTAGCGTTAAAAATTACATCATTAAATGTATGATTTCCAGCCATCAAATAAAAATGATTCGAACTTTCAAATATTAATATATTTGGCCTACTTGTCCAAGGAAAACTATTAGGATTTGCATAAAACTGATATTGAACTTGAACAGTATCAGTTCCTGTCCAATCAATGTTTTTATTTCCACCATCCCAAGCATAAAATGCATAAGTTCTAATATTTTTTCCATTGGTAATTAGTTTACCATATTGCATGTATAAAAAATTATCATTGTTATTGAAATTATCCAAAAGCATCCATCTAGCATTGTTAGAACTTGTATTTCTTCCAAAATATACTTGTCTTAACTTTACACTATCAGTAAAAATTGTTTTGATATTAGTATCAGCAGAAACAAAATTTAAATTGCTGTTCAATTCATACGACATTTTTCTATTCAACACCAATGAACCATATACATATAACTCACTTCCGCTCATAAATCTTGCTCCTTGAATAATATTACCAACGGTAAAATTATTTACATCGGCAGTTACATTAACAGTTACCGATTGACCAGAAGCAGAAAAAGACAATGTATCGAAAAATACATTATCCGATTTATTAGGTAAAGCACATCCAACTGGTGTTCCACCACTGGTTAGCGACCAATGACTTGCATCGTTCCAATTTCCAGTACCTCCTACCCAATAAAAATCTCGTGGAGGAATAGAGTTGATTGCCCAACCTGTTACATTTCCAAAATTTACTGTATTGTCTGCCATAAAAACTGCACCACCTGTTCCTATACAATCTTGAATTTTCAACCAATTTCCTTTTAAAGTATCAGTAGCCATTGAAATAGTTCCTGCAGTTCCTGGATTATTACTATTTACTAATATTTCAGCACCACAAGTACCCGTTAAAGGATTAATGGATACGAGTGTTTGAGTATTGCTTGATTGAATTGTCCATTGAATAATTTTAGGAATATTTACTATTCCCAAATAGTTATTGCCATTGGTTATTAGATTAGTTTTTATGTTAAAAGAACTAGTAATATTTAAAGTATCAATATGAGCAGCATTTGAGAACTGAGTATTAACTGAAGCATTCGTATTCTGTAAATAATTTAAATTG
The DNA here is from genome assembly GCA_049318585.1 of Bacteroidia bacterium. Lineage (GTDB taxonomy): Bacteria > Bacteroidota > Bacteroidia > UKL13-3 > UKL13-3 > JAAFJM01. Next base: position 13,638 of record JBMOGB010000040.1, read on the forward strand.
AAGTTTCTTATTGTAACATTTTCAAAATAGAGTGGCTGGGTGCCATATGCTATTATTTCTACCGATTTTATATTTGAAATAGACTGATACTGTATTTGCGAGCCTCCAGTATTTTGAGCTTTCATATAAACTTTGTCAAATACTTTATTATTATTAGAATTGAAGTAAAAATTGTCACTTCCATCAAAATAAATAACTGGATTTCCAGTGATGTTTACGCTACTATAAATTCTAAATTCCCTTTTTACTTTTATAGTGTCGGTACCAGTTAAATTCATTGAAAAAACATTCCCATCCCATTGATAAAAATTATAAACATTTACTTTTTTTCCGTTAAAATTAATTGAATTTCCAGCCCCATACATATATAAACCATCTGAACTTAGTGTAACATCATCCATAAAAGTATATTGACCATTGCTACCATCAAACTGCATTCTTCTCAAATCTCTATTTCCCGATTTTACATATAGTCCAGCTCCTGCGCCTCTCATATAATATTGGGTTGAGCCAGCAACAATAGCAGCCGAATCAATATCCAAACTTCCACTTATAATTGTATTGTTATGTTGGGTAAACCTGGCTCCCGCCTTGACAATTAATGAACCATTGACAATATATAATTGATTAGTACAAGTCCAACGAGTTCCTGAATCCAATACCAAATCTCCAATTCCAATTTGCATAGCAGAGTTAGTATTAATGATGGAAGAATTATCTATATATAAATGTCCAGCAGTACGCATAGTACAACAGTTTAGGTTAAATGTGGTTCTTGCTCCAATATAAAAATCTCCATTTACATCATTCAAAATATTACCACTATTTACTACAAAATTGTTATCTGTACCAATTCTAAAATCTCCTCGGTTTTGATTAATAGAATTATTCTTTATCCAAGTTATTGAATCTCCCATGGTAAATGAACCATTGTTCATATTCATATCTCCATACTGTGTATAGGTAGTTTTAGAAGCAAGATTGAAATTTCCTAAAGTAATATTGAATGTTCCATTTTGATAAAAAGTGGTTTGTCGTTGAATAATAAAATTACCGGCAGTTAAAGTAATGTTTCCATTCACTGTAAATGAAGTATTTTTACCAATTGTAAAACCGCCTGCTATAATGTTTAAAAATCCAGTTTGATTAAATATCAAATTTGAATCAATTGAAAATCCATTGTAAACATTCAGCTGTTTTGAAGAGGTGAATTTTACACCACTTCTTACATCTTTAGAACGAAATTCTAAACAGAATCCTTCTGAATTCATGGTTACTTCTTGTCCAGATGCTGAAAAAGAATTTGCATCAAAAATGACTCTGTCAAATTGTGATGGAACTGATGGATGAAATACCGATCCTCCAGATGTTGTAGCCCAATGTGTGCTTGGACTTGTCCAGCTTCCTGTTCCTCCAACCCAATAATAATCAACTGCTAATGACGGAAATGCTAACAGCGTTAAAATAAAAACGGAAATCGTTTTAAATAAATGCTGATTCTTTTTCTTTGTAAAAATGTTCATATTTTGATTTGTTTTTGTAATATTTTAAAAGTATTTATTTTAGTCAACTATGTTTATTTTAAAAACTCGTTGATATGTTCCTATTAATTTTTTTGACCTATATTCATTTACCGACACACCAATTAAATATTCACCATTGGCTTCTGCCTTTAGTTGAATTTCGCCTGTTTTAGCATCTATTGAAACTTGTTTGCCTGATAAAGGATGTAAATAATCAAACCCTTTTTTATTTAAAATCTTTTTAAATGGAGGTCTTCCACCAGCAAACGATTGGTTAATAGGTTGGCCTGGATAAACTTTTGGTTCCGTTTGGTTGGTAATATTGTTTTTGGTTTTGTAATCATTCAATTGACTTAACTCGTAAGTTAGTGAATCATTATTTTCATCTTTTGCTTCACATTTAATAGCTATCAGCTGATTTTTACAAGCATATAAAACTGGAGGATACATAAATACTGGAGAAGAATTTACTTCTCCAGCCACTAATTCAGGAATATGAAGCGTTAATGAAAGCCCTTGCTTATTATGCTCTAACATACCTTCAATATTGGTCAAACTACTTTCGTTCCAACAGCAGTAACCCCAAGTAATATCGTAACCTCCCATCATCGGAGACATCAATTTTACTTTACCAGAATAAGTTATTTTTTTAATGCATCCATTTTTGTAACCAACACAATTTGCATTAATTGTAGCTGTAATTTCCTGTTCCGATAAATACTTTAATATTGGTTTTGCAGTTAACATTGTTGCAACTGTTTCTTGTACTGTAACTGTTTCTGAACTATCTATTTTAAATGAATTACAATTGAAATACTTCACTAAAAATATTTCTATTTCCCCTTCATTTGCAGGTTTATAAAACATTTCTACACCATTTAATGAACCTGGAAATATTTCATTTACAGAAGTTTTTAAAGGTATATTGGTAGGGCTATTTTTAATTAAAACTTCTTTCGGTTTTTTAGAAATTTTTGAGTTGTTTTTTGTAGAACTATTTTGGGCAAAAGCTGGGTTTAATGCCAACAAATAAATGCCAATTACTATCAATAAGAATAAATATTTACTGTGTATTTTTTTTACCATTTATTTGTTAAAAATATTAATTATTGTGGTTTTGTGTGTTTTATTATGCTATAAAGTAATGGAGCTTTTTTATAATTTAAAAATTTGATACCAATTATTTAAATAGCAGTTTTGTATTTTTTATTAGGTAAATTCTTATATAATCTCTGTTTTTTATAATTTTTATCATTTTTGTTTTTGAATATATTTTAAATAAAAAGCGGCAAAAGCAACTTAAATGGCGCATTCAATAGGTAATATGTGGCAAAAACATGATATTTAATGTTAAATTATATAAATTGCGACATGTCTATTTAACTAGCAGATAAGCTATTTGAGAGGAGAAGAAAAAAAGAGAAAATGGTGGAAAAAGTATGTAAATAATAGTTTTTTTTTATTTAAAGCATCAAAATATCATTTTTCAATTCAGTATAAAAAAATTAATACTTAAAAAATGATTTTAGCTAAATAAAAAACACTATAATTATTAATAAAAAGGAGATTGTATAAAAAAACAATCTCCTCTTTTATTTTACTTTTTGAATTAAATAGTAATATATTTTTCGATATTTATATTTTTGCGAATATTAGGTTTCAAATAATAATTATTGATGCCAATACAAAAAACTAAGAATGAACCTTTTTCTAGAAATCCAAAATTCTCTCAATCAATTCAAAGACAACAATGCTTTTTGTATAAATGGCATTTTTTATAAATATTATGAACTAGCAGAAACCGTTTCTAAAATCAGGAAATCAATTAAGGAGAACATTGAAGAAACAGAAAAAATTATTGGTTTAATTACTAATGATGATTTAGAAACTTATGCTTCTATTATTGCTCTATGGTTTGAAGGAAAGGCTTACGTTCCCATAAACACTGAAACACCCAAAGAAAGAAACGAAATTATTATTAAAGAGGCTGAAATTAAATCCATAATCAGCTCTTCAATTGTTACAAACTTTGAAAACAATAAAATAATTTTTACAGATAAACTTTTAGAAAAACTCTCAGAATATTCAATTCCAAATACAAAAGATACAGATTTGGCTTATATGTTATTTACTTCTGGAACAACAGGAATTCCAAAAGGAGTTCCAATAAACAGAGAGAATCTAACTGGAATTATTGATGCTTTAAATGCAATGAATCTTCAAATAAACGAATCAGACAAATGCCTTCAAATGTCGGAGCTAACTTTTGATGTTTCTATTACTTCTTTTCTGTTTCCTTTGTTAAAAGGTGCTTGTGTTTATACTATTCCAAAAGGTAAAATCAAATACAGTTATATTTATGAGTTAATGGAAGACCATCAATTAACTGTTGTAACTTTAGTTCCATCGGTACTGAATTATTTGCATAAATATTTTGATGAAATTTATTTACCAAATGTAAAATACAGCTTACTTACTGCGGAAGCTCTTCCTATAAATTTGGCAAATGATTGGAGTAAATGTGTTCCAAATGCTAAAATAATTAACCTTTATGGGCCAACAGAAAATACAGTTTGGAGTACATTTTACGATTATAAATCCGAAAATTTAAACCAATCTTACAATGGAATGTTAGCCATTGGAAAAGCAATGTTTGGAACAGAAACCATTATTGTTGATGAGGAAAATAACTTACTAGCAAATGGAGAAAAAGGAGAATTATGTTTGGCAGGAACGCAATTAACAACTGGATATTGGAAAAATGAAGAAAAGAATAAAGAAGCTTTTTTTTATTTAGAATATAACAATAAACCTACTCGATTTTATAGAACTGGTGATTTATGTAGCATGGATAAAAATGGTGAAATACTTTACATGGGACGGCTCGATTTCCAAACTAAAATACAAGGGTTTAGAGTAGAATTATCGGAAATAGAATTTCATGTAAAATCGCTTATAACTAATTTAAATATTGTAGCTGTTCCTTTTAAAAACAAGACAAATAATACAGAAATAGGATTAGTAATTGAATCAATTATTTTTGATACAGAAAATTTGATTACTTTTTTAAAATCAAAAATGCCTTTTTACATGATTCCATCAAAAATTGTTTTTGTTGGAAATATTTCACTTAATTCAAATGGTAAAGTAGATAGAAACAAAGCCCTTTCATTATTTGAATAATTTAAAAATGGAAAACTATACATTTAGAAAAGCCAATGAGAATGATTTTTCATTTTTAGCAGATTTGATTATTGCTGCTGAAAAAAGCAATACCAATAAATTAAGTTATGCCACTTTATTTAATTTAACAGAAGCTGAAGTAAAACAATTGATTGAAGAAATGTTGAAGGAAGAAATAGACAGTTGTGAATTTTCGTTTAATAGTTTTTTGATAGCTGAGTATAACAACAAACCTATTGCAGGTTTTGCTGCTTGGATAGAAGCATTTGAAAACAATAAACCATCTAGTTTACTAAAAGCCAATTTAATCAACTATACTTTTAGCAAAGAAAGTAAACAATTTTTAAAAAATAAGGCTCATTTAGTGCAAGATTTATTGATAAGTCGAGAGTCATTAACATTACAATTTGAGTATTTATTTGTATTGGAAAATCAGAGAAATAAAGGAATAAGTGACACTTTGATAAAAAAACTAGAAGAGAATTATTTGTCAATTTTTCCAAGTTTAAAAAAAGCTCAAGTTCAAGTATTTTCAAACAATGTTGGAGCTATTAAAGTTTATAAAAAAAATGGTTTTCAAATTGTAAAATCATTCAAAAGTCATAATATTGAAACACTCGATTACTTACCTTTTAATGAAAAGTATTTGATGGAAAAAACCTATAACTAATGAATAAAGAAGAAGCAACCGATAAAATAAAAAATGTAATAGTTTCAGTACTTAAACATGGAAATTTTGAAATGCGAGATGAATTAACTGCTTCCGATGTAGATGGTTGGAGTTCTTTAACTCACATGATGATTATAAACGATATTGAAACAGAATTTGACATTGTATTTAAATTGAAAGAATTAAATAAACTAAACAATATTGGTGATTTGATTGCTTTGGTAATTTCAAAAGTTGAACAAAAGTAAAAACCTTTATGGTATTTAACTCCTTCATATTTATACTGTTTTTTTTAGCCTTTTTTTTTACATATTGGTTTATTGTAAACCGTAATTTAAAAGCTCAAAATCTATTTATTTTATTAAGTAGTTATGTATTTTATGCTTGGTGGGATTGGCGATTTCTTTTGCTACTAATTGGAAGTACTTTTATAAATTATTTAATTGGAATTCAAATTGGAAAAACCAATAACGAAAAATACAGAAAATACTGGCTAATTATTGGTTTAATTGAAGGAATTGGATTGTTGGTGTTTTTTAAATACTTCAATTTTTTTATATCTTCTTTCATTGAATTATTCAGTTTATTTGATGTGCATTTAAATGTTCAAACACTTAAAATAATTCTTCCAATTGGAATCAGTTTTTATACTTTCAAAACCATTAGCTATTTGATAGATATTGATAATGAAAAAATAGAACCTACAAAAAATTGGGTGGTTTTTAGTGCTTATATTTCCTTTTTTCCTAGTTTGTTAGCTGGACCTATTGATAGAGCAAATACATTTATTCCTCAATTAGAAAAGAAAAGAGAATTTGACTATTCCCAAATGGTTTTAGGCTTAAAACAAATACTATGGGGTTTATTTAAAAAATTAGTAATTGCAGACAACTGCAACACAATTACTAATAATATATTCAATAATTATCAAAATTTACCTTCATCAACTTTATTGTTAGGAGCATTTTTTTATATCATTCAGCTGTACGCAGATTTTTCAGGTTACTCCGACATGGCAATTGGATTTTCTCGATTAATTGGTTTCAATTTAACAAAGAATTTCAATTACCCCTTTTTTGCAAAGAATATATCCGAATTTTGGCAAAGATGGCATATTTCATTAACATCTTGGATGACAGAATATGTATTTACTCCCTTAACATTTAACTTTAGAAAACTTAAAAAAACTGGTTTAATTATAGCCATAATTATCAATTTTATTATTGTAGGTTTATGGCATGGCGCCAATTTTACATACTTATTATTTGGTTTTATTCAAGGTTGTTTATTTATTCCATTAATTTTGAAAGAAACATTGAACAATAAAAAAACACAAGTAAAATCTAATATTTTTTTATCATTTAGTGAATTCCTAAATATAATTGGAACATTTATATTAGTAATGTTTTCCGCGGTTTTACTTAGATCAGAATCTATTGAACAAGCATTTCAATTTTATGCTGGTATTATCAACAAATCTATCTTTTCAATTCCAGAATTTCCAAATTATAAAACAATTTCTTTAACAACATTTCTATTCATTATTGCAATGTTTTTGATTGAGTGGTTTGGACAAAACATGAATTTTGCAATTGAAAAAACCTGTGCAAAATGGTCAAGATTTAAAAGATGGATGTTTTATTCTCTTTTGATATTTGTAATTGGAATGTTCATGCACACTGAAGAAACAGCTTTTATTTACTTTCAGTTTTAAAAAATTAGTAATGAATAGTAAATTTAAATTCATCAAAACATTTCTATATTTTATACCATTTACACTAATTTCTTATGTAATATTAGTCTGTATAGGTGGTTATATTTTTCCAAATGGTGTTTTCAAAAACTTGAACTATCAACTTGGAGGTACAGGATATCTTTATACTCGATTACAAGAAGTAAAACAAAAAAAAAACATTGATATACTTTTTGTAGGTTCTTCACTTACATATCGTGGTTATGACCCCAGAATTTTTAAAAATTATGGTTATTCAACTTTCAATTTAGGTTCAAGTTCTCAAACCCCGTTACAAACCGAAATACTTTTAGAAAGATACTTAAGCTTACTAAATCCTAAAACTATTTTTTATGAAGTGAATCCTGAAACATTTTCTTCCGATGGAATTGAGTCTACTTTGGACTTAATAGCAAATGACAATCTTGATGGAAAAATTTTTGATTTAGCAATAAAACAAAACCATATAAAAGTTTACAACGCCCTAATTTATAGTTGTTGTAGAACATTATTTAATAACAATAACAACTATAAAGAAAACTCAAGAAAAGAAAATGACACTTATATTTCTGGTGGTTTTGTTCAAAAAAATTTGTTAAATAATAAGGATAGTTTTACAACAAAAATTGATTGGAAAATGAATAATAATCAAATCGTTGCCTTTGAAAGAATAATTAATAAAATTAGAAAAAAAAACATAAAACTATTGTTCGTTCAAGCTCCAGTTATTCAAAAATATTTAAACAATGAGAAATTTGATGTTATAATATCAAGTTTTGGTGAATACTATAATTTCAATAAAATTCTATATCTAAAAGATTCATCATTTTTTTATGATAACTTCCACTTAAATCAAAATGGAGTAACAATTTACAATGAATTTTTTATCAAAAAATATCTGGGAAAATAACAAATACCCCAGAAAATGAAGAATTTGTGGTGTTAAAAATGAAATAGTTTACCAAGTAATTTCTTTTGGCAAAAACTGCGAAGTATCGCCATTGTTTCTAATCAAATCCCTTACAACAGAAGAACTGATAGGCGTATAAGCTGGGTCGCACATGAGGAAAACAGTTTCAGTTTGTGGATGAATTATTTTATTCATTTGAGCAATGTTTTTTTCATAGTCAAAATCAGCCATGGTTCTAATGCCACGTAAAATGTATTTGGCATTTATTTTTTCACAAAAAGTAACCGTTAACCCTTCATAAGCCATGGCTTTTACAGTAGGTTCGTTTTTAAAAATATCAAATATCCACTGTTGGCGTTGCTCAATGTTAAATAACGTACTTTTAGAACTATTATTTCCAATTCCAACCACAATTTCATCGAACAAAGGCAAGGCACGTTCTATAATATTTACATGTCCAATGGTAATTGGATCAAACGTTCCTGGGAATAAGGCAATGCGCTTCATAATAATATGGTTTAGTTTAGGTGGGTTTTATAAATTAGTTGTTTTTTATTTTTTCAATTTGTTTGAATTTTTACCGATGTACTTTTTGTTTTATTTTGTTATCTTTCCACTTAAATTTATTTCAAATAGCCGGCTATTTGAAATAAATTTAAGAAAAAATCTTTCCAAAAAAAATTCAAAAATTACTATCGGCTAATTTACAGAACCCACCTTATTTTTAAAGAAACTAAAGGTTGATTGCCCGTAATTTCTTTTTTCAAAAAAATACTTTTGTTGGCTTAAATCCAAATTACTTTGGTGTTCCACTATTAACCAGGCATTTGGATTTAATAATTGTTTTTCAAACACAATTGCAGGAATGGTTGGCAATTTATCTAATGCATAAGGTGCATCTGCAAAAATAACATCGAAAGTATCGGTGCATTGATTGATAAAAGAAAATACATCTTTTTTCACTGCTGTCAACTGTGTAAATTGATGTTTTGAAATGGTTTCTTTGATAAATTTTATGCAACCAAAATCAATGTCAACACTGGTTAC
>JBMOGB010000041.1:0-22324 GCA_049318585.1 Bacteroidia bacterium
AAACAAAAACGGTATTGCCTTCTTCGGAAAGTTTTTTTATAGTTGCTCCACAACCGAGAACTTCGTCGTCGGGGTGTGGAGCGATTACTAACACATTCATATTCTTCACTTTCTAATTCTTTTATAAATTGATACAAATACAGAATTCTTTTGTAGTTTAATTAATTTGCTAATAATATTGCTAGTAAAAGGGTTTACGATAATTTTACCATAATCATAAACCGCAAGATCCCCACCGAACCCTTTTTTAAATACCGTAACACCATATTCTTCTGAATCAGGATTTATTTCAATATCGGCACCACCTAAATCAAAGATTTCCAATCCAAGAGATTTTGCATGCTTTATCATTTCATATTGAAGTATATTAGCTGCTTGTGATTCCCTTACCAACTCATAGTCAGAATTTCCTGAATAATAGAAAATCTTGTTTGCAATTGAAACGAAAACACCTGTTGCAGCAGTTTGATTTTTATACCTTGCAACTGCAAAATATACATTATTATATTTCGTATCAAAAATATTTGTCAAAAATTTTTCATCTTTCAGATAGAGTATCGAAAATGAGTCTTTTCGCCTTTGATATAATTTTTCTTGTGTTTTTAGATATTCAGAAATATAGGGAATCGCTTCTCTGCTTTTATAAATGGAAACTTCAACCTCCAATTTTATTGCCTTTTGAATAGATGATTTATGTCCTTTCGAAAAGTTTTTATATATTATTTCAATATCTTTCGTTAAATCAATTAAAAAGGTACCACACTTACCCAAATTACACTTATAAGATTGATATACAACACTATCATTCGACCTTATTTTAGAAGTGATATATAAATTTGCAACATTGTATTTCTGCAGAAAAAAAATTGCTGATTTAAATAGAGATTCTTTTATTGAAATTTTATCATCATTTTTTACTGATTTTGCAAATATCACTTCTGATTCAATTCTAGCAATTTTCATAAATCTTCCTACAACCGGAATTAGATTTTCTATAAATACGGGCAGTCCGGCAATAATCGTATTGTCGTGATTTAAAAGAATTATGATTTTTATATCTGAATTAAAAGCTCGGAAATAATCCGTTGATGCAAAGTAGGATGGATTTTCTGATTTTAAAAGAAACTTCTCCCATAAATCGATTTCAATATCCTTTAAATTACAGATTTTTACTGTGTTCATTTTCAAACAATTGATTATTTTGACATGTAACATTCTACATCAAAACCTTTATAAATAGATTTATGAGTATGTAATAATATAAATTCATTATTCTCTAATATTATATTTCTATAAGTAAGATTCAAAGTAATAATATATTTTTTATTTTGTGGATTAGAGCTTTTTATTTTAAGGAAAACCTTTTCGAACAAAGCTGGAGGCAGAGAATTAAAAATGTAAAAATAATTATAGTCAGCATATTTATCAAATTCAATTGCATCAGCACAAAATATTTCAGAGTTTTCAATCTTCAATTTTAAAATATTTTTTTTTGCAACTTCAACTAATTCATTTGCAATTTCAACTCCGTCATTTTTGGCAAATGTAAATTTTCTAAATAGTGATATTGCCTTGCCTTTACCACATCCAATATCAATAATTGAATCGCTTTCAGAAATATTTAATTTCTTCAGTATTATTCTTACTCCTTTTGAAACAGAAGGTGTATAATGGACTCCATGTGCTTGATCACTCATTGAACTATCTAATGCAGAGAAATCGACTCCTTTAATTTGGTCTGATAGTTTGTAAAGAAAATAATAAATCCGCCTCAGCAGTTTGTAGTATTTTATTGTATTCATTCTTATAATTGTTTACTTAATACGAGGTTCCAGTCATAACCACAATGCATTAGAAAATCCAGAATTGAAATATTTGATTCGAAATCTCCCCAAAATTGAGGATATGCGAACGGTTTAAACGTTGAATAACGCAGTTCAATACCTTTTAATTTAAACACTTCAGCATCCTGATACACAGCCGCACCAGTCCCCGAATAATAAATTGTAGCATTTATTTTTTTACAAATACTAAAAATCCGGTCGTTTTTTTCAGTATCCACAATGCATAGATCCGACGATTTTACAAAAGTAGTTTCTATTCCAAATTTTGATGCAATAAGCTCAATAAGTCGCATGTTCATAGCCGAAAGGAACTCATCTTCCATATTGAAAACAGTTTGAATATCTTGAAAAACTTCCTTAAAGTATGGTGCTTTTTTATAGTTTGATTCCAACTGTTGTAACTGATTTTGTTTCCACTTTAATTCATTATTCAGTCTTACATCTAAAATCGAATCTCCAAAACTGGCTTTAACTGGTATTTTCAACTTTAATCGCCCTTGTGGATTTTTAATATAATGAAAATCGTGCATTCCTTTGTTTGAATATTGAACATTATCCAAAAAAACGAAAACATCTGATTGATATATTTTGTAAAAGTACCCAAGCCATGGTATGAAATTTGGCTGATGAATAGCAACAATCTTATTGGTTTTCAATTGAGTAAGTTTATTCATAATCATTTCATCAAATTTTCTGATTAATTTTAGTATATATATTATCAGTTCTGAAAAATGCCAAAAATGAAACAAAAAACAGTTTTATATCGAGCCAAAAAGAAATATTATTTACGTATTCCACATCTATAGGAATATTTTTACTCCAATCGTTAATTTCTCTTTGTCTGATAGCTGCAAGCCCACTTATCCCTGGTTTAACCGAGAAACGTTGTTTTTCAAATACTGTGTATTCATCATATTTTTTGGGATAAAAAGTTACAGGTGGTCTTGGCCCTATAAAACTCATATCTCCTTTTAAAATGTTAATCAATTGTGGAATCTCATCAATACTTGTCTTTCGTATAAACTTACCTGAATACGTAATTTGAGGGTGATTTTCAGTCAATACCTCACCATATTTATAAGTTACAATATCAGTTCTCATCGACCTGAACTTAATTATTTTAAATACATTACCATTCTTTCCCAAACGTTCCTGTAAGAAGAAAACAGGTCCTGGAGAATTTAGTTTTATAGCAATTGCCACAAGTATGAAAACCGGAATCAGAACAACTATTGCTACTAGAGCTATAATATAGTCAACGACAGGTTTAATAATTCGAATATACATAGTTTACAAATACTTTTTATAAATTTCATCCATTTGAGTTAAACTCACACTTATATCAAATTTCTTTACATACTCAGAAGCATTTCTACCCATCCTGTTCCGCAGTTCTTTGTTGTAGTACAAAGATTTTATATATTCAATAAATTTAGCCTGATTGTTTTGCGGAAAAAGAAACCCATTGAACCCATGTTGAATTAATTCCTCATGACCTTTATCATGTGTCGCTACCACGGGTAAACCCATTAATTGTTCTTCAGAGATATTCATCGGAAGCCCTTCTAATTTGCTTGCAGATATTCCTATATCACTTATTTTTATCAAATTACCTATATCTTTTCGAAATCCTAAAAATGCAATGTTATCAGATAATGCTTTTTTTTCTGCAGTTTCTTGCATTTTGGCCATTAACAGACCCTTGCCAACAAATAATATTTTCAGTTCAGGAATTTCTGTTTTAAGTATGTTTGCTGAATTAATAATAAATATATGATTTTTTCTACTTATAAACTCAGCAATATATATTAAAATAAAATCATTTTCATTATAACCATATTCATTCCTTAGAGTAACTTTATTTGTTTGAAGTGAATTACTCAATCTGTCACCGTTTACCCCAATCCCATTAATCAAAAAAGTATTTTTATTTCTGAATTTTTTCGTTATAATCAGATTATAATCTTCATTGTTTATAGTAACCATCCCGTCAGTAAAACGTGATAAAAATTTCTCCATCGGATAATACATAAGCCAGGTTTTTAGAGATGAATATCTCGAAAAATCGAAACCATGAACCGTGTACAGTAGTTTGGTGTGGGTTTTCTTTCGAATATCTATACATGCTAACCGTGTAATGGCCGAAGCTATTGACGTATGACAAGTGACCAAATCGTATTTTTCTGTTTCAATTAAATTTTTTAATTGAGAAAATGCTTTGTAATTATCCTTGTCAAAAGGCGAACGACCAAATGGAATGAGAATTTGCCTGTTTGCTGCATCAATAATCTCATCTATACCATTTGCAGCTACATGAACTTCATGCCCTTGTTGTCGCAAAAGCTTTATATATGGCAAATGAAAGGCAGTAAAATGCTTATGTATATTAGCAACAAAAAGTATTTTTTTCATTTTTAACATAGATAATTTATGAAAATTTAGAAACGTTTTTATATACCAATGAAATTTTGACAGTAGGATATTTTATGAATTGTAACTGCACAATTGTCATTTAATAGATTACAGATTAATTAAATTTATTATACCCATTTATAAAATCATCTTTTTTTGAAAAAGGAGAAAGTGATTTTTTTACTTTCTCAAAATTGAAATCTATTGATTTAAAATTTGAGCCCGAAATGCTTTTTATTAACTCAACCATTTGTATTTCATTATCAACTAAAAACCCCAACTCTCCATATTTATTAAATATATAATTAAAAAAGTCATTTTTAAATGATAGAATTGGCTTGTTATAGTTAATTGCATCCATAATTGAACCACTGGCTGTAAATCTATAGCTATTCACAGGATAAAGATATAGAATAAAATCTAACTGATCAACCATTTGGTTAAATATCTCTCTATCTAAGGAACTTTTTCCTTTATCAGGAGGTAAAACAATACCAACCTGTTCGAATTGATTCGTTTCACAAATAATTTTCCCAATTATTTGGATAGTTATTGCCTTGTTTTCAATTAGGTTAATGTTTTTGGCAATAGATATTAGAATATCAGCTCCTTTTTCCTGAGCCATTGTTCCTATTACACCAATTTTAATTGTTGATGGTTGTAAATCAATTTTACTAGCTTTATTTACTCTTTCTGAAAAAATATATGGATGATCAACACTAAAAAAATTAGTTATTTTATTGAAATTTATGTGCTTTTTTAGGTTGTCTAAAATTGAGTCTCCTAGCACACAAAATTTAAGATTTTTGGCCAAAACAACTTTTTCGTTCTTAAAAATATAGCGAATAATATTGGTTCTAAAATTATAAACAAGATTTTTGTGAACACAATCTATAGTTACAAATGCCATTTCGTTATGACAGACAATTATTACAGTTCTATCTAATAGCTTAGTTAATAAATTAGCAAAATACAAAAATATAAAATTATTAAAATTGAAAATTATCAAATCATCTTTCCCGGAAAAAACAAGAAACCTTATGTTTTGTATAGCCCCAAATAATGTTCTAAAAAAAAGAGCAATATTACTTTTACCTCCAACTACCCAAATAAACTTCAACTTATATTTTATATTTTCACAAGTAGCTAATAGTTTATTCGTGTTTCTATAACTACTCTTACCAACAATATATTCAACATTTTCAAAAGCAGAACAAACTTTAGCTAAGAATGCTGCATTATACTGATCATGTAGCGTTTCGTGAGAATAGCTATCAATATATTTGACTTTATTATATGATTTCATGATATTTAATTTTTAAACCCATAAATACGGAAAAAAAATATTCTTATATAATAATTTTGACCTCCTTGTTCCAATTACTTTAGCTGGTATACCTCCAACAATTGACATTGGCTCAACATTTTTCGTAACTATTGAACCAGCAGCAACAACACTCCCCTTACCAATAGTTACACCAGGTAAAATAATAACTCTTGATGCTATCCAGACATCATCTTCTATTATTACATCCCCCCACGTATGTTCATGATAATCAGATTGTGGATTATGTTCCAAGGTAAATATCCAAGTACCTCTTGCGATATCAACATTATTCTTTATAATAATTTGTGCATATCTACCATCTAAAATACATTGAGGGTTAATTGCACAATTATCACCTATCGAAATTTGATTTTTGTCCCAACCAGGATATAAAATTTTCACATTCATACAGATATTTGAATTCTTACCTAATTTTAGAATTAATCGATAAAACATTAATCGAATAAATGTAATAGGAATTTTTGATATTAAAATATTAAAAATAAACAGTCTGGTTAAGCCTAAAAACATTTTTATTTTTTTAGTTATCATATTTTTTTAGTTAAATAATGTATTTAAATATAGTTGCGAAATTTCATCAATTGAATACTTATCTTTTATCTTTTTTGCTTCATTACTAATCATTTGATATATTGCTTCATTTTTAATTAAAAAATCAATTTTATTACTTAGTTCAACCACATCACCATCTTTAACTAAAAAACCATTTTTCCCATTTTCAATAATATCAGAAGGCCCAGCTAAAATATCAAATGAAATTGGAGGAATACCTGCAGCCATTGCTTCACAAAGCGCGTTTGGAAAACCTTCTCTACGTGAAGATAAAACAAAAATTTTACATTTTGCCAATAATTCATCTATATTCTCAACACGACCCAAGAAATGAACTCTGTTTGCTACACCTTTATTTATTGCAATCTTTTTCAATTTCTCTAACTCATCACCACTCCCAGCAATAACTAATTGCCAATCTTTATTCTTTAGTAATGAAAATGAAATAATTAGTCTGTCAAATCCCTTTTCATGATGCAATCTTCCAATTCCTAAAATCCAGTTATTTTTCTCAATATTATATTCAATTATCTCTCTAGCAACATTTGGTATAACAACTATTGAGCTACCCCAATAAAATTCTTTCATTTTTGCGGCTGTCTGTGTTTGCATTATTGATGTTTTTGGTCTATGTAAAACAAATGCAACACAATTAATTAAATAGTTTATAATTCCAGGTTTAAAAATTGGTGATGTTCTTTTAGAAATAAAATATGGGATATTTATGCCTGTTAAAGCAATTGAAACAATTGGGAAAGCTTCACAAAAACTCAATATAACATCTGGTTGAATCTTTTTTACTGTTTTTCTTATATAACCGAAAGGATTAAATAAATTGATATAAAAATAAATATATTCAGAAATTGTCATTCTTCTATTGAAGTAAATATTGGGTTTATATATTTTAATATTTTCATTTAAATAGAAAAAATGAGCTAAAGGTAATAGAGTTACATAATGGACTTGATAACCCTTCTCCGCGAATTTATTTGCCAAAGTGCTCATAGCTCGCTCTATACCACCCATTTGCAACGATGGAGCAATCAAACATATCTTCTTTTTATCTTCTGACATTTTATTTTTCTTTTACAATTAAATCTCCGAGTTCAATGCTTGTCATAAATTCCACATCAGGCCAACGTTTTACAATCGAAGTCAATAATTTATCTAGTAAATCTACATTTTTAGTCCTATTTTTTTCTTCAATACTTCCTATATAATTAATTCTATGAGTTGATACAATTGCTGGTTTTCCCCACCGAAAAGCACGTTCAATGGACTTCATACATTTCTCGATGGGTTGATTACTCCAATCATTTTGGATAATTGCAGGTTCGAAAAAGGCATTTCGTGTCAAATATACTTGATGATGCTTATTTTTCATGCCCAAATAATGAAAATGCCTTTTGAACTTATCATTGCCCTGAGGTTCTTTTTGGTATCGTTCACCCAGAAGATATTTAACACCACCGTCTGCCAATTTTTTTTCCAACGAATTATGAAACGAACCATTCGGAATTACAAAATAGGGAGACTTGTACTTCCATATTGTTTCAAACAAAGCTAATCCTTCTTCCAGTACTTCGGCATGGTATTTCAAATCGGAAAGCGTATCCACATCAAATGCCGCCTGAAAATCGCCTAAAAATTCATTATTAATTCCTAAATGTACTGCCGTAATACGATGACGGAATGTGGTTAATACGGATGCATTGCCAGCTTGCAGAGCGCGCAACCATCGTTGAACATTCAGATGTTCCCGTCCATGAAACACTGGATAAAATAGCCGTTGCTCCATGCCTTGTTTATATAAACTTAGCACTTCGTTGTGTTGAGGATATCGGTTGAGAGTTTCGGTAAACGGCTCATAGTAATACTGTTGATAACCACTGGCCTCGATTTTTTCAAAATCGGGATTAGCCACTACACTTACAGCGGTAAAAACGGGGTGCCGATTGGTTGCATCGGTGTGCTTTGTCAACACGTCAAACAAGGAGCTAAGATCATCATTCGCCTCTAAAGAGTCTAATTGATTAAACGACTGCCCAGCAAAAGAAAAACCTTGCTGAGTTAAGGATGTTTTGGCGGCTTTTGAAGGCATACGAATGCTTCCCCAATCGTCCGATTCGAAAACTACAATTCTCCTGCGAGTTGACCAACCAGGTATATTAACTATATTCCTAATAACATTATTAATTGTTAACATCTAAGCGTGATTTAATAAATTTAGATGGATTCCCACCAACAACACTATAGGCCGGAAAATCTTTACATAATACCGTTCCTGCTGCTATGATAGTGCCTTTTTTAACTGTACGCCCTGGTGTGAATATACATTGCCTACCAATCCAAACATCATCTTCTATTATTGTCTTCTTCAAAATTATTCCTCGACCTCTCATTGGAATATCTACCCTATCAGTAATATGATTACCTTCAAGAATATAACAACGTGGTCCCATTAGTACATCATTTCCAATAACTATATCATCGGGTACAGTGCAATAAATTCCAATACCTGAATTATCACCAATTTCTATATCAAAACCTTTTGCAAAATTTGCCCCTTTTTCGATATTAACGTTAACTCCACATTTTTTGAAAATCTGTTTACAACAATATGCCCGAAACTTCTTTGAGAGTTTACCAATGATTTTTGCACCAGAATAAGGCAAATGACGTGCAAAAAACTTATATAATATTAAAAAAAATATTTTTCTATTCATCTCGTTTCAATTTTTTTAATCACATTATCTACCATCCAACCATAA
The DNA here is from genome assembly GCA_049318585.1 of Bacteroidia bacterium. GTDB lineage: Bacteria > Bacteroidota > Bacteroidia > UKL13-3 > UKL13-3 > JAAFJM01. The sequence continues at coordinate 8,928 of JBMOGB010000041.1, forward strand.
GGATTAAATTGTTCATTATGCCAAATCAATTTATTATCCCAAAATCCTTCACACTTATCATAGCCACCAGGAACAAATCCAAAACATATTTCAACAACTTTAGGATTACCATTGTCGAAAACAAAATCGATGGCAATACTTTGGCCTTTGACCTTCGATGTTAAATCAAAAGCAAGTTGTATTACTTTATCATCAAAATGCTTTTTCTCGTAAAAAATATCACCACTACCAGATGCTCTAAAATCATTTTTTCTGTTCATGCGTTTTATGGCAAATGCTTTGTCTTCAATAACTACCACTCGTATGTCTGAATCATTATTCGCAATAAAATCCTGAAACAGGACATAGCCGCGCTCATTACCCATTGTTAGTGCATAATCAGGTTTTACAAAAAACCTATAAAAACCTTTTAAGTATTGTAAAAAAGACAATTTGCCTAGTTTAAATTTACGCCATCTTTCTTTCTGATTTGAAAGTGGGTTGTATTGTGAGAATCCACACCCAAAAGCACGTTGAATTATTTTATTTGCCTCATTCTTACTTTTTACTAAAACTACATTCCATGATCCTCCACCAGATCGCAATTTAAAAACCTTGGGAAACTGGATCGTTCTAGCCCATTCCAATGCTTCGTTTTTGTCATAAAACACATAGGTATTGACTAATGAGCAGTTTAGTTTTTCTAACAAATATTTCTGACCTAATTTATCATCAAAATGCCAATTGGTTTTAAAATCAGGGAAAACAACCATACCCGAATGTTCAAGAGCAAACAGGAGTTGATTTGCAAAAACTATATCCTTCGTAATCATGTGATTATGATGCCACATCAAAGCACTACAACCCTCTAATTGGCTAATAATATCATTTTTATAACAATCTACAATTTTATAGGAGATTCCATTATTATCACAATAATCTATCCATCTTTCGCTGAATGAACCTTTTGTTTTATGTATTGCAATCATAAGCTTAATGTTTTATGTGTTTAATAATAGTCGCAATTTCTATTTCTTTTATTTTAGTGGCGGGTACACCTCCAATTAAATAACCACTTTCAGTAACTGATTTATTCACTGCAGCATTTGCAGCAAAAGCTGTATTATCTGCAATAGTAATATTACCATAAATCTTAACTCCTGGCCCGATATAAACATTATTTCCGATAATGGGAGCTTCGGCTTTACCACCAGAAGCACCAATGCAAGTAGAAGGATGAATCCGACAATTAGCGCCTACTTTAGCCTTATTACTTACCACTATTGTTCCATAATGCACAATTGCCAGTCCTGGGCCAAAAACGTTTAAAGGAATTGAAAAGCCTAGTTTTGCCGAAAGACGAACAAAAAAGAAATAATAATACAAAAATAACACTTTATGTAAGAATTTGCTTCTATTATTTTTGTGATACTCACATTTTCTGAGTAATTTTTGAAATCGAACAATGTAATTGGTTGTGTATATTGATTTTATAAAAGAATAAACTATGTTTTCTTTTTTAACTCCCAAAGCTATACCATCCCTTTCGTTAAAATACTTTAGATCACGCCTATTCTTAATCATATTATTTGATTTACAATTTACTTAAATAATCTTCCCAACCAGGAGCTGCTTTGGCTTTTATTTCAAAGTTTTTTATATCCAAAATGTTAGATGATTTTCCATTCCAAAACAAATCAACATTATCTTTATCCTTTGATTTATTTATTTCTTTTAACATGGCTATTTTATTGGTGTCAAACCCCATCATTGTTGCCATTGCAATATCGTTTGAACCTGAATGGCTCGTAAATGAAATAACACCCAGCGCCAGCGGTTCTGGTTTTAATGGTCCATCGCCCTGCCCACCAATTATTCCATCGCACAAACTAAACACATCGCGCTGAACAGACGCAGAAATACTACCATCCGCTTTTCCATATAGCGCTATTTTATTCAAATCGAGAACCATACGCCAAGTGGTATCGTTGCCATACCAAGCAGCACCCAAATGATGTATATTTTTTGGGCGTGAAACCATCCACAACAAGCTTGTAAGCTTTCTGGCAAACCAGTATATTTTATTTCCCTGATTTCTATTGGCAAAATCCAAGCTTAATTCAGCATACTTTCTGAATAAATTACTCCCTGGATAGCAATCTCCACCATTTTCAACCCCTCCAATACGATGATGTGGCAAAAAATCTTTATCACCATTTACACCCACCAAGTTTTTAAGTGCTGCTGTAATACCTGCTTTTTGATGCGTTTTAACTTTCGGAATCGAAATAACAATATCTGCAACAAACAAATCTTTGGTAATGCAATACTTATGAACCCCTGACTGGTGGGATTCAGCTAAACGATCTGGATTATAATCTGTTACTCGAAATATATTTTTATCACCTCTGCTAATTGGCTCTAAATAACTCTCTTTTCCCAAATCGAAAATCACATAATCCGACAATGGATTTCTATCTTTAATGGGATTATTTTTTTCTGGATTAAAAACAACACGTCTAAAGTCCTTGATGCGCACAGGAATCTTATACTGCTCTGCTAATTCTTCAATTTGCTCAATCAAATCAGATGTAACAACTTTATCCCAATTACAACCCTGAATTGGCGCATCACCAATCAGAATTGATGTTGGTTTATAGGTCAGAACAATCTCAAGTAAAGCCAACAAGAAATTGTCGTTTGTACGCAAACAAATTTCATCTGTTTCATTGGCAGAGTGTTTCACCCAATTGGGCTTTAAAAGAACATTCTTATTTTCAAAACTCTCAGGCTTTAAATGCCGTAGAATCAACTCTGAAATTGTATCTCGTAGAAATTCTTTATTATCGTACAATTTCGACAATGTTTCAATATTTCTATCTTCTATCGATTCAAAACAGCTTACAATATCAACAAATTTATCCATTGTTTTCAATTATATTTACTAATTTATCGGAACTAACAAACTCCACATCAGGCCAACGTTTTACAATTCGACGCAATAAATCTGCAAAAAGCCTTAGGTTTTTATCCCTATTATTCTTATCAATAAAACCTATAAAATTCAATCGATGCGAGCTTATTATGACTGGTTTTTTTATACGAAACAAAAACTCCATCCTTTGTATTACTTCTTTCACACTGTTGCCATTGGGGTTTATTGAGGGTTCGAACGACAAATTGCGCACTAAATACCATTGCTTAAACTTGTTACGTTCACCCGTATAGTGAAACTCCTTCTTGAAAACATGTTTTGAACCTACCGTGGGCTTCAACTGAAACCAACCTCCCTGCAAAGCTTTCACACCATTTTCGGACAAAAATGAATTTAACTTACTGTCCCAAATATAACAAGGAGCAATAAATGTTGCGGAACGATAACCAAATAATTTTTCAAATAAATCCAAACCCTCTACAATAGATCTTTTCTGAAATTCGAGTTCCGCTTCATGCTCAAAATTCAAAGTATCCATATACGAATCAGTTGTTATTTGATTACCTTCGCTCAAATCGTACATCCCCATATCAAAAGCAAGGCGCACATTTCCAACATTATTCTTTAAAGATTTCATCCAGCGCGTTACATTCAAATGTTCGCGTCCGTGAAACTGAGGTCGAAAAACATTTTCAGCGATTCCATCTTTCCACAAGTCAAAAGCCCCATTATGTTCTGGATATCGCTTTAAAGTTTCGTTAAATGGCTCGTAATAATATTCATTGTAATTACTCGCTTTTATTTTATCAAAATCAGGATTTGCCACAATGGTATTTGCCGTAATGATTGCCGAATTTCCATTTTTATCCTTTACCGAATGTAAAACTTCAAATAATGCTTTCAAATCCGATTCGCTTGCTAATGCATCATATCTATTAAATTCCAAGTTATCCACCCGAATTCCCTTTTTCAACAACTGCTCATACACCTCCATCGAAGGCATACGTATACTTCCCCAATCGTCCGATTCGATAACAACAATCTTTCGGTTGGTATGAAAACCAGGTAAATTAAATAAGCCATGTAATACTTTAGACTGTATGCTCATCGAATTCTTAAATTAGTCCATTAAATAATAAAAAGTCATATAATGAAGTCGTATTAAAATTTGTAATTTGAAAAAAACTCTTATAAAGCAAATCAACATTAAGTGTTTCAAATCCAGATCGTAATCCCAACATAATTTTTGGCAACAAAAATACAAATGCAGATAATGTAAATACATCCAATAAAATTAGACTTTTATATTTTATAAGTTCATTTGATAATATCTTTATAAAAAAAACAATACAAAGCATGATATATATCTCAAAAAATCTTCTGTGCACTTCAAAAGACCCCGACATAAAATTTAAAAAGGACAAAAATACAATTAAAAATGAATATAGTCTGCTTTCAATTTTATCGTAATTATAGTTTGACTTTAAAAAGCTAGGTACAAATAAAGCAAAAGTCATAAATCGCTGAGCTATTGTTGCCCCCCACTCAATATAGAAGTTAGAATTAGCCCTTTTTCCCTTTTCAATATTTACATTATCATCTCTGAAATACGACTCTGCTTTGCTTGTAAAAAAGCCAGAACTTTTTAAATATTTGTTTAACATTTCAACAGGAAAAAACACTGAAATCAACAATAAAATATAACAATAATTGACATTCTTCCCAATTACTAAATAAACGGCAACTATTATCAATCCAAAAAAATAACTAAAATGAATAAATGGCGTACAACCTATCAATATTAAATACCAATAATTATTATCAATAATTATCTTCATTATCCCATAAATAAAAATAAAACAAGCTATCCAAAAGCGAACACCATTAATAGCTGAAAATCTGATATAAAAAATATACAAAATAATGAAGATAGCTATTCTAAAATCAATTCTTTTTTCTTTTATTAATTTTAGTAAAAGAGTAAATGATAAGACAAAAAACAACGAATAAATTAATGCAAAAAAAGCATACAAAACTTGTGGATTATTTGATATTTTTGAAATAAAATAATATGAAAAAGGTAAAAATATATCTGTTGTATTTTCTGAGCTCAAGTATTCTGAGAACCCATTCAAATTCATTTCTGAAACACTATAAAATTCTTTAACTACTCTACCATTATCAGCTCCAAATTCATTACTAAAAACAAATGTATATCCATAAAGAATTGCAAACAAAACAAATATGATTCTTGACGATTTATATAAATGTAGTGTTGACACCGAAATCACAAAAGATCCGAATGGCCAAATAAAAAACAAAAGGAACTGTCCAACTGTAAATTTTCTTAAGTCCATAAAAATTGAATAATATATTTTAACAAATACACAGTATTTATTAAATGATAAGATTTTTTTCTCTTGGAAGCATTTGCGTACAATGTTTTATAAGTATTTTTTGAGCTATCTAAAGACAAATATTCATTAAACAGTTTAAAAGTTTCGTCCTTTATGGTTTGATAATTATTCTCTGACTTTATAATTTTGGATATAATTGATAATTCTTCATTCGAATTGATGTCTGATAAATAATTTCTTGGAGAAAAATTTGTTTCAAGTAAAGACTTAAAATTCTTTTGAGTTACCAATACGGGGTATGTATTGTTTGAAACAGGAGTTATAACTGGAATACTCAACGACATTGCCTCCATTAATCCCCGTCCGGTTCCTAAAACACAATCGGCCAAACCTAATAACTGAGATGCATGTATTGTTCTATCATCAGTAATAAAGTATGTATTTATATTTAGTTCTTCTGAATAATTTGTAATTTCCTGAAATATATTTTCACTCTCAACATAACCAATAATATAAACGTTAATTTTTTTATTTTCAACAAAATCACTCTTTAATTTATGTACTAATTTAATTAGTGAAAGAATACTATTTTTGTAATTTTCACCTATTCTACCAATCCTCAAAAAGTTAAACGCTTTTGAATCCTTCGTTAGTCCGTAACTATTTAATTCTGAAACAGATAAACTTTTAACTCTATTTGGTATTAATAGAATACTTGAGTTTCTATACTGTTTTTTATTTTGATACCAGTTATAATTTTCTTTGCTAAACAACACAATAGTGTCCGAATGAAACCAAAATTTATGTTTTGAACTTGGTCCTCCACACTTAGTAAATACAAACTTTTTGTGAAAAAACAACGTACTATGTGTTGCAAGAAAATAGGAATATTCGTCGAAACAATGAATAACGTCTGGATTAAAATCATTAAGTTTATTTGCAAATTGCTGATTTAATCTTAATATATTTTTCAAGTCAACTATATTGCAACTGCCTATGAAATTTTTAGAGTTTTTTAAAACACATGAATCTCCATTACCTAAATTCATTGTTCTTACATCGTTAAATTCCGATATGAAATTGGAGATTTGCAGCATTGAATGAACATGTCCTCCCCTACCTTCTGCTGTTGCGTATGTTATAAATAGAATTTTCATATTATAGTTAAATAATTATTTGTTCTAGTTCTAAATGTACATTATATTGATTAAAAATTAACAATTGAATGTGAGAAATTAATTTTAAGATATCATCTCCGGTTGCATTACCCTTATTTATAATAAATCCCGCATGTTTTTCTGAAACCTGTGCATCTCCAATAGAATAGCCTTTTAAGCCTAGGCTTTCTATCATCGTTCCAACATAGTAGCCATCAGGACGCTTAAACACGCTACCAGCATTAGGAAATTCGATTGGTTGTTTGCTATGACGTGTTTCTCTTATTGTATCCATCTTGTATTTAATACTATTATAATTTCCACTCTCAAACTGAAATACAGCTGAAATTACAATTAAAGCATTATTATTTTTAAAAATGGAGTTTCTATAGTCAAATTCACATTCACTTTTTGCAAATTTCAAAAACTTGTTAGTCTCTTTATCGAAAGCAGTTACACTTATTAAATGATTACTAATCTGATCATCTCCAGTTCCTGCATTCATAATAATACCGCCTCCAATGCATCCTGGTATATCACAAAATGATTCAAATCCGGCCAATTCACTTTTTAATAGAATGTTACTTAGTTCAAACATTTGTAAACCTGCTTGTACTTCTATTTGATTACCGAGGATATTTATTTTTTTTAAATTATCTCTGATAAAAATTATTGGATTTTTATAATGTGATTTAGAAAGTATAATATTGTTACCACCTCCCCAAATTATTGCATCTGGATATTTAACGAAACAATCTTTTAATTCCTCATTAGACTCAGGAAATAAAGCTAATGATGCTAAACTTCTTATTTTATACGAATTATAATCTACTAACTGAAAGTTTTTTTCTAATCTCATTTTCTCATGCTTTTAATCTGATTTGCAAAAAACAACCAATCTGATTTCCTCGGTTTAATCACTTCTAAAACAGGTATATTTAATTCCTTTGAATATTGATATAAATAGGACGTCGTAGCAATAATTAAAGCGAAGCTCGTAGATACAGCTGCTCCAACTACACCAAAATAAGTTACACCAAAATAATTAAAGATTACACATAAAATAAAGGGGAGAAGTAGAGACTTTATTTGAATAATTGGTTTACCTCTACCTGCCATGTCCATCCCCAAAAAATAGCAAACAGAATAAAAAACAAATCCAATTACCATTATTTGTGTCACAGGAATACTTGCATTATATTTATCGCCATACATAATTGGTATGATAAATTTCATTGTCATTATTAAAAGCAAAGCAATTACTGATAGAATTGGAATAACAACCCTTAATAATATCTGTGTTTTTCCTGAATTCTCTGCACTATCTTTGCTTTCAGCACTTCTTGCAAATAAAATAGGTCCCATAGAATTTATGAAATTATATAACAAAAGTGCAACCGCAGCTCCGGCTGAATAAATACCAATCCAATAATTATCAATTCTTCCGGTCATCATAAAAATTGGTATTATTTTCAGGTTAGTGGATAAAAATAAGCCAATTGCATATAATACTCCTTTTGAAAACAGGCTTTTTATTATGTCAAAATCAAACCCAAAATTAAATTTTAAATTTAATTCTTTTTTTAAAATCCAGATCCTTGTTGATAGTAAAAAAAACGAACCTAACTGGGATGCTAAAAGTACACCAAAAACACCTAAGTTAAATACAGCCAAAAACACTACGGTAAATATAGGGACAAATAATGCGTTATAAAAATTAAATATCGCCAAACTTTTTATCATGTTTTTCCCAATGAGTATTCCATTTAAAAAGCTTTGTCCTATACTTATAGGAATATATGATGCCGACAAAACAATCAGTATTATTGCATAATTATTTAACTGATAAATAGATAAGATACCATAAGATACCAGACCAATGACTGAAGACAGCCCCCACAAAGATAAAATATTTGAGAATAATCGATCTAAATTAAATGTGTCTTTACCAATGAAAAAAACAGTACTTTGTCTAACTCCCATTTCGAAAAATGAAATAAATAATAGCGGAAAGTTAGTTAGAATAGATTTAACACCAAGTTCCGAAGGGCCTAAGTATCTTGCAATGAATATTGATAGTAGTACCCCGAGCAATATGCTTATCATATTACTTGAGAAAAGATATGCAAATTTTGATACGAAATTGTCTTTCATAAAATTACTTAATATACAAAAATTCACAATCTATACTTCGCATTTTTAATTTCAATTTCAATGATAAGTCTATATAATAAAAATACTCACATAATTGTTAAATAAGATTATTAGACAATTATCAAATTGTCACCTTAAATCAACAAAACCCTTACAAATTATATCCTATTATTTTAGCAGAAGGGGAAACGACAATTGCATTTTCAGGCAAATCCCTATTTATTACAGAATTTGCACCAATCGTGCAGTTCCTTCCTACTACAATATCTCCTAAAACTTTTGCTCCGGCATAAATAATAGTTCCTTCTTTTATTGTTGGCCAAGCTTTTTCAACTCCTATAATTCCATGAGAACCAATTGTTACTTGTTGAAAAATGATAACATTATTCTCAATAATGGCAGATCCAATTAATATTCCAAAGGCATGAGCAAATTTAACATTTTCGCCAAACTCGGCATTAACTGAAATATCGCTCCCATACTTTATATTTTGTCTACGTCTTAAGTAAAGATTTATAAATCTAAATGGACTATTTTTAAGTATAAATCTTAACCTATGGTTAAATAACAACCTAAAATTATGATTTAGAAGCATTACAAACACCTTATTCATAAAAGTATTGCCACCATGATTTATTATATCTTGATTTATTATTTTAATGAATGATTTTTCCATTTTTTATTTAAATAAGTAAGTTTAATAGATCGTCTACTTTTTGTATCATTCCACCTTCAAAAAGGTCTATACCGAATTCTTCCTCGAAACTAATTACAATGTCAACCATTGTTAAGGAGTCAATACCTAAATCATCTCTCAATGATTCATTTCGGTTTAGTTTGTTAATTGGGAGTTTCCCGTGATCTCTAAGAGCTTCATTAATTATATCAAGTACTCTTTTTTCATTTTCCATTTTATTCATTTATTTTATAGTATGTTTCAATGTCTTTAATTACTTGGGTTCCCAGATTAAATAAATATTCTTTTACATTATTATCATTAGATATTACTTCAAAACCTTCTTTCTCAAAAAAATCACATACCTGTTGATTTTTTTGAGAAAGAACATAAGAAGCATATACATATTTAATTCCTATCTTTTTTAGATTGTTTAATATATAACGAATATATGCATGTTCAATACCTTTGCCAAGTATCCTACAACTTAATAAAAAAGTATCTATGTAACATTTATCCTTATCAATGAATTGCACTATAATCAAACCTGTATGACCTAAATCACCAAATTTATCTTCAACTTTAATCCCAATTACCCAATCGTCATTAAATATAAATTTTTGAAGATCAGTTTCTGTATATCTTTTAGTTGTAAGGTTAAATTGATTTGTTTTATGTGTTAATTGAGCAAATCTTAATATATTATCTTCATTGGCATTTACAAACACAATATTAATATTTAATCCTTTTAAATAAGATTCAAATGTACTAAATTTTGACTTTGAATTCTCCCTGTCAAAATTCGACTTATATTGAGTCGTCTTATTTACATCATCTTCTGTTATTCTATATGTATTAAAATAGTTGTTGTATATTTTATTAAGAAAAATACTAAGTTCATACGGTTTTTTTGGGAAATCCGGAACACTCACTTCTGGCAATAAGGTTTTAACTAGATCTCGTTCAGTAGGATTATCATCAACGAATACAATACTATCAAGACCAATATTTAATTCTTTTGCAATTTCATTTATATTACTCGCTTTATCATTCCAATTAATCCTAACACTTACAAAATCGTTTGATTTTAGAATCATTTGATCATTTTTTCTCCATAATTCTTCAACATCTTTAAGATTATTTTTACTGCATATTGCTAAAATTACACCAATCTTCTTTAACTCAAGAATCCCTTTTTGAAATTGTTTGTATGAATTACCTGGATAATTATCATTAAGTAGTATACCATTTATTCCATCTTCTCCTAATACTCCACCCCAAATTGTATTATCCAAATCCAAGACTAAACATTTTTTTCGAATTTGATTTATTGCATTAATTTGACTTTCAAACCATTTTTTAAAATCATTAGCTAATAAAGGATTTATTATTGTTTTTGAAAGGAAATAATATCTCCAATCAATTAAATAATTCTCTGGATATTTTCGTAAAAACAAACTGAAATCAACAATTTTTACATTGATATAGCTGAGAGATAAATTGTAAATAAATTGATTAAATTTATTTATTGTATTCTTTAAATTCCAATTATTATGTTCAAATCTATTTATACAAATATCTTCTAATGTCAATATAATAAAGAATTTATTTTTAGGTATTTTTTCAACAATTAGCTTAATACGATCAATATAATCAATTACTTCTTCTATAAGGTCAATACTATCTTCTTTGATTGGAGTATTATAAAACCATAGATATGATTCATATTCATTCTCATCGAAATAAATACTATCATAATTACTGAACGATATATCATTATTATTTAGAAATAAATTTTCAATCGTATTGTTTCTAAAAATGAATGTTTTCATATTTTTTTTCAGTTACAAATATTTCTTGTATTGTTTAATATAATCGGACAAAAGTTCTGAATTTAGTTATAAATTTACTGAATGTCAAAATCAATATATTATAGTATTTATCAAAAAAATCAATTGATTTGTTTCAGAGAAACTCATTTATGCAAACTCCGATAGATTTCATTGTTTTAATAACATCGTTATAACCCCTCTCAACCATCCAAAAGTCATTTATTACTGTTGAATTCTCAGCCACTAATCCCAAAACCATTAATGCTGCTCCAGCTCTTAGGTCGATAGCATTTACTTCAGCTCCAATTAAGTTGTTTGAACCATTAATAATAAGTCTGTTACTATCTACTTTTGAATTAACACCTAATTTTTTCATCTCATCTGCATAACCATACCTTCCAACAAACCTTAAATCAGTTATTATTGAAGTACCTTTTGATATACAGCCCCATGCTGCAAATAACGGCTGCATATCAGAATTAATACCTGGATAAGGTCCAGTCGAAATATCAATAGGAAAAGGATTACTCTTTTTTACAATTATTTCGTTCTGATATCTATAATATTTTAACCCTGCTTCTTTTAAAAAAATTAATGGAACTTCTAAATCCTTATATGGAAAGTTTTTTATTATCAATTCATTAGCTGCTAAACCTCCTGCCACCAAATAAGTTATTGCTTGCATATTATCTGGTAATACTTCATATTCAACCTCACTTTTCAATTCTTCAACACCTTCGATAATAATTGATTCCTGTCCTCTCACTTCAATCTTTGCTCCGAGTTTATTTAAAAATCTTACTAAATCAATAATCTCTGGACGGATATGAGGATTCCATATTCGACTTTTACCTTCAGCTAAAACAGCCATCAAGATTGCATTTTCAGTTGCACCAGTCGACCTCATTGGTAGAGTATATTCACAGCCTTGTAAACGATGTCCTTTAATTATTTTTGCACATAAATAACACTCTTCTTCCTGCCAAACTTCTGCACCAAAAGCTTTCATTAAATCAATATGAATTCCGTATTTTCTATCACCTAATTGACATCCTCCAGGAACTGGAACTTTACCTTCACCAACTTTTGTTAATAATGATCCAAGAATTAGTAGTGTATTCCGAATAGATCTCTTTTCCCAAATTAACTGATTAGTTGAAACCTTACCACTTATTTCGACTACATTTTCATTTTTTTGAATCTTTTTTCCAAGAGAACTTAGCATTTCCTCCTGAATTATCACATCTAACATTTTGGATGGATAATTCGTAATAGTTACTTTCTTATCTGTAAGAATTGTTGCAGTTTGAAGTTTTAATGCAGAATTTTTTGCTCCACTTATAAAAATTTCGCCTAATAGTTCTGAAGGAAATATTTCAATTTTATTTGTTTCCATACTATTTAGATTTATCAATAGTTCTTTGTTCTACAAAACCCCAATACCCCAAAAACCCTCCAAACGCCACCAAATACATAAAATACGTAGCATTATTATGTAATTCTATTTTATTTAATCCAATCTGATGATACGTATTGTTTATATAAAGTAATAATACTGAAAGTCGCAGGGCATTAAGCATAAGGTAAACCAATGCAAAAAAGAACAAATATATTACTTTATTTAGTATTTTTCCTTTAATAGTAAAAATTAAGATAGTGACTAATGTAAAAACACCTAATCCAATGCATGGATATTCTAAATCAATCCAATTGTTTTCCAGCATTATAAACCGCCCGGATACTTCGGCTTTTTTACCCATCCAACCTAAAAATATTTTAGAAAAATATAAAATAAAACTTACTATGCCCGGCATAATATCGGAATGGATATAGTTAAATAATACTCGTGGTAAAGGTGGCAATAGAATTAAAAGTAATACCAAAGAACTTAGAGAAGTTGTAATTATTTCAGAAAACCGAAAGTTTAAACTAATATAGAGTCTATTTAAAATGTTGTTTTGCTTAACAATATACAATCCAATTACAAGCATTGCTATAAAAATGGTCGGATCTAACCACACAAGCAAAACGTGATGGACTGTGCCTTTATAAATCAATAAAATAAAAGAGATAATTGCAGCTCGCATTGCAACAAACAATAACACAAATACAATTGCATTTAAACTTGCTTTCCAGTATTTTAATGGCACTAAACCCAACAATACAAAACTTGTAATAAAGTATCTGTAAGATTCAACCGGCATAATTAATTTTGAAGATTTTCCTTCAAAAGTCAAAGTCTTTATACTTGATTGATATTCAATATCTTTATCGAGAACAGAACCAATGTCTTGTACAATTTTTACA
>JBMOGB010000042.1:0-22280 GCA_049318585.1 Bacteroidia bacterium
AAAGGATATTTTGCACGCATTTCGTTCGCAAAACGCAAATCTTTATAAGGAGTATTTACGGTTGATCTGTCGTTTTCATTCAAGCTTAAATAAATGTTGTTTGCATAGTTTATAGCAGGACGAATTTTTGCTTCAAAATCATCTAACCAAAACACGTTTTGAATGCCACTCACTTCTTGCGCTTGCGCTTGTGTAAGTTTGTAACCATTCCATGTAACCATCAAATCGCTGGTTTGTTTAATGAACAAAGCTTCACGCATTTCGGGCACTACACTATCTGGATAAATAACCAAAATACTTTGTTCTTGGTCTATTCCACTTAGGTAAAAAATATCGCTGTTTTGTTTGAATTTATGGGTAGCATCTCCATTCCAAGGATGCTCATCGTTGGAATTGAAAATGGCTATAGAATTAGCCTTTAATTGCTTGGCAAAATTGGCTCTATTTAGTTTAAAAAGTTCGTTATTGATGGCTTCGTATTTATACATAATGTAAAATTTTCTTGATGCGAATTTATTTTATTTTTTGAAACCAACACATTTGATTTTTTGAGCGGTTATTTTTTAAGTGAAACATAATCAATAATTATTTATATTTGACTCATGAAATTTCAAGATTATATTGAATCAAATCACACCATTATGTTAGGAAAACCTGTAATTAAAGGAACCAGAATTACAGTGGAATTGATTTTGAAAAAACTATCAGAAGGAGCTTCAATATCGCAACTTATTGACATGTACCCAAGTTTGAATATTGAGCACGTAAACGCTTGTTTGGCATATGCTTCAGATGTAATTTCAAACGAATTGATTTTGCAAGAATAATGCTAATTATTGCTGATGAAAATATTCCAAGAAGTATTACAGAGTCAATATCTTTGATTGGAATTGAAGTAATATATATTTACGATGAATATCGTGGAATAGACGATTTTAGCATAATAAATCTTGCAAAACAAAAAACAAATACAATTATTTTAACAGAAGACAAAGACTTTGGAGAATGGGTGTTTTCTAATCATGTTTCTGGATTAAGTGTAATATTTTTAAGATATCATTTTTCGGAATTATCTGAAATAACAAATGTTTTAATAAAGCTAATTTCAGAAAAACAAAACAATCTTTTAAATAAGTTTACTACTGTTACTCCAACAAAAATTAGAACAAGGGATTTGTTCTAATTTTTTTACTTTCAAAGTTATAAACTTTGCTTACTTATCCTCACAAGTGACGCTCGCGTTGCCATGCTTAACACTTGCGAGAGCTACAAACTTTTATATTAGCAAAGTTATAAACTTTGCTTACTTATCCTCACAAGTGACGCTCGCGTTGCGATGCTTAACTCTTGCGAGAGCTTCTTTTTTTATACAAATTTTTATATTAGCTAAGTTACAAACTTTGCTTACTTATTCTCACAAGTGAAAAATGAGTGAAGGGAAAGATTTAAAGTGAATGTATATTATTCAATATCCGTACTTTTAACATCATACTTTAATTGTAAAATTCGTATCTTATTTTTTTATACAATTTTATTGTTTCAAAAAAAATCTATTATTGAAATCTAAACCAAAACCAAATTATGAAATTAAAACTTACCATCATGTTATTCTTATTATTGAGTATTAAGTTCTCGGTACAAGCACAACAATTATTGACAGAAAACTTTGATTACACAGCTGCCACACCATTAACTTCAAATAATTGGGTACAAGTAGCTGCTGCTTCACCTTTACTTTCGGTAGCAAACTCTGGCTTAACTTATACTGGCTATAACCTATCGGCTATTGGAAATGCGGCTAAATTAGACACAGCCGGACAAGACATTTACCGCGATTTGTTTAGTTCAGTTTCCACAGGTAATATATACACCTCTATGATGATAAATATAGGTAAAGCCACTACCACTGGTGATTACTTCTTTGCATATTTACCACAAAGCTCTACAACTAATTATACTAGTAGATTATATGCTAAAGCTGTAAGTACAGGTTTTTATAAAATTGGTATTTCAAAAGGTTCTTCTGCCACTACAGAAACAACTGTTTATAGCATAGATAGTTTTGCTTTAAATGTCACTTCATTGTTGGTAATAAAATATCAATTCAATGCTGGATTACTAAATGATTCAGTCATGGTATATAATTTTACTAGTGGTTTTCCAACTACTGAGCCAACTATTCCAACTGTGGCTACCATAGGCGGAACTACTACAGATGCAACTTCACTAGGTCGTTTGGCAATGCGCCAAGGAACCGCAGCAAATGCTCCACGGTTATTAATAGATGGAATAAGAAGCTCAACTTCATGGTCTGATTTAAATACAGCTGCTGTTTCTATTTCACCATCGGCTTATAGTGTTGCATTTTCAACTACAACAACTACCTCTACCAGAATATCGTGGGCTAAAAATACTAATTATGTTGACAGTAATTACACAACATTGGTATTTGTAAAAGCCATAAATCCTATCACCATTGGAACTCCTAATTTATCTGCAAATGCTTATTCGGCTAATACTGATTTTGCTTTAGCAAACTCATTTTATCAAAACGATGGTAGCGCAAAATGTATGTATAAAGGCGACACTAGCTCTGTATTAGTTACTGGTTTAAACCAAAATACTTTATACCAAGTATCAGTTTTAGTAGTTAAAAATATTGACAGTATTTATTCTGCAGCAGCCAATACAAGTGTTAACACTTTAAGCACGGCACCAAGAACCATGCTTAATTTACTATTTGCTTCCTCTGGGCAAACAAGTGCAAAAGTAAGTTGGTCTAAACCTACTGGATATGTTAATGCTAATAACACTATGGTAGTTTATGCCAAAGCAATTTCGGCCATAACTTCAGGAACACCAAATACAAACCCTTTATCAATAACAGCAGATTCCAATTTTAGTGGAAATGGATCTAATTTATCATTAGATACCAATGCGCGTTGTGTTTATAAAGGCGATACTACTTTTGTAAATTTAGTTGGCTTAAATGCTGGTACCAATTATTTTATTGCTGCTTATGCCATCAATGATATTGATTCTAATTATTCGCCAACAGTAAATGCAACAGGAATAACTGCAAGTGCAGGACCTTTAAATGTAAAATCAGTTACAGTTATTTCATTAAATAGTGCTACTGCAAGAGTTTCGTGGACTAAAGATACAAGCTATAACAATGCAAACTTTACTACTTTGGTGTTTTTAAAACAAGGAAGTGCCATTACTCAAGGTATACCAAATTTAAATTCGAATGGTATTACTGCAAACTTAGCTTTTAGTGCTGGTTCAAAATACCAAAACGATACCAATGCTTTTTGTGTTTATAAAGGCGATTCAACTTTTGTGGTAGCCGATAATTTAAATCCTTCTACATTGTATTATGCACTTATTTATGTAGTGAGTGATATTGATTCATTGTATTCTAATCCAATTACTGCAAGTGGAACAACCAGAGGTATTCCTCCAAGTAATGTTTCGGGTGTAACAGTTGCAGGCTTATCCACTACTAGCACTAAAATAAGTTGGACCAAACCAGTAAATTATAGCAATGCTACACAAACTACTTTGGTTTTTGTAAAAGCCGGATCAGCAATTACAGAAGGCACACCTAGCAGAACAGTAACTACTATTAATGCACAAACAGCATTTAGTTCTAATTTTAGTACTCGTTACCAAAACGATACTGCAGCTAAATGTGTGTTTAAAGGGGATACCAATTTTGTAAACATTACAGCCATTAATAATTACACCAATTACCATGTATTAATATATGTAATTCGTGATGCTGATTCTACATATTCAACTACAAGTGCAACTGGAAGCGGAACTGCAGCTCCAAATCCACCAGCACCAACTTTATACACCATTGCTCAAGTTGGAAATATTAACACTACTACTGGAGTTCCCGATTCAATCAATGTAAGAGTTGCTTTGCGCGGTATTGTTTATGGTGTTAACCAAAGAACAGCTTTACAAGGTGGATTAATTTTTGTGTTGCGCGATAATTCAGGAGGAATTACCGTGGCTAATACTGCTAGTAATTTTGGTTATACGCCTGTTGAAGGTGATAGTATTCAAGTATTTGGTGTAATTTCTTCCAACAGAGGTTTACTAATTATTGGTACTATTGATAGTTTAGTAGTTTTAGGTTCAGGAAAAACCATTGCTGCGCCTAAATTAGCAACTCGTTTAGGTGAAAATACTGAAAACGATTTAGTACGTTTAAACATTGTAAAGTTTTTAAATAAGCCTGCAGGTGCCAACTGGACTGCCGGACAAACTTATAATATTGTTACAGCTAATAATGATACTGCCGCCATTAGAATTTACAATTCAAGCACATTAGCCGGTACTTCTTTTCCTACTTCTACCTATTTTCATGTTATTGGTTTTGGTGCCCAAACTTCTAGTAGTTTTAACGCTCCTTATTTGTTTAATGGTTATCAAATATTGCCAAGAAGTACCAATGATATCATTCCTTACAATGCATTGAGTAGTTTCAATGTAGTAACACCTGTTACCAATAACAATGTAACAATAACTGGCGATAGCAATCAAACTATGTTTACCAATTGGACCAAAACAATTATTAATCCTTTGAGTTCATCGTTTGGGCCAGTGGTTTATACATTGGTAATTGATACTTTAAATGGAAATTTCCGTAACCCAATTGCAAGTTTAGTTTCAAAATCTGCCGGCATTGATTCAACTTTAGCCATAACCTTTGGTCAATTAAGAACTTTATTGGTAAAGTTAGGAGTTAAAACTAACGAAACTAAATCGTTAAAATGGAAAGTAAATGCAGTAGCTGGTCCATTTATTTTAAGTTCCGACACCATTATTACCAACTTTACTTTGGGTTATGGTTTAAGTGTTCTAAGCCAGATAACTAAAACTTTGGTTGCTTATCCAAACCCTTGCAATGAAAACATTTTTGTTCAATTACCTACGCAATTAAGCCAAGAAGCAACCATAGAAATAGTAGATTTAACTGGAAAAGTTTTAGCTACGAAATCGATTGACAGCAAATCATTGAACGAAGTTTCGGTAAATACCAATTCACTAACTAAAGGAATTTATATACTTAAATTAACTACTGAAAACGAAACATTTATTCAAAAAATAATCAAAGAATAATTCGTTTTTCTATCCATAAAAAACCCTGATTATTGAAAGATAATCAGGGTTTTTTGTTTTAAGGAATAGTTGTACTTAGTAATTATTTTATTACAGAAATTCTTACATCAATTGAATAATTTTCACTAATTTAATTCTATCCAATCAATAACAGAACCATTGCAATCAGGTGCATTAGGGCAACATATAAATTCATTACTTGCTTTATCAACAAAGACTTTAAATTCACCTACCACTATTTAGGCTGCAATATCCCATATAACCCAAAACATTCATGTATTGCTTGGTTGGGTATTTGAGGTTTCCATTAGTTGTTTTCACCATTTTATATATATTTGTTTAAACATAATTTTGAAAATGAAGACTATTTATTTTGTTTTATTTGCCCTACTGGTTTGGTGTTTCAACTCATGTTGTAGTGACGATTATCAAGGTAATTATAAAACTCCTTTGCTTTTCTCGCGTGCAATAAAATTATTGGATACATCCAACCGAATTTTGAAAATAAGTTATAAAAATAGCGATAAAGTATTTTTTCCTAACGATACCGTTGCCGAACTTATTATTTCTGAAAACAAAGAGAATACCTTGTATATTACTACTAAAACCAACATAGATACGATTGTTTTATTGGTTGAAATCGGTTATGGAATGTCTTCAAGTAGGTGCGAACCAATAGATACCTATAAGTATACTAGTAACGAAACTTTAATTGTTAACCAAACCTTCGATTCTGCTTTTTTTAAAGCCTTTAGCACCAAAAATACATATACCGACTATTTATTCATTAAACCATAAACTACTATGAAAAATTTTATACTTTTTTGTTTTTCAATATTAGGGATAAACGTTTTTGCCCAAAAAGCAGATACCGCTAAGGTTGAAAATTTATTGGGTATTCAAGCTCGAATGATTGATTTAATGCCTTTTGAAATATCGTATATGCGATTCAACACCAAAGGGCCTTCGTTTGCGGTAAGAGGAGGCTATGGTTGGGGAAGAAAGAATGAATCCACTACTAGTACCAGAAAAACTTTAAGTAATCCCGCCCTTTATATGTATGTTTATTCTTATAATTATGGAAGGCAGTTTACTTTAGATCAAACTTTTGAAGCCATTTTTATAAAACCTGGAATTATTATTTTTAAAAGCAAAGGAAATTATTTTACCAATTGCCTGTTGTTTAATTATTGCATAGCCAAAAGTTTTGATAAACTTGCCATTAATGCGCAAGATCAATTGTATGGAAATGTGGAAACTGTTTATTACGAAAACCATACTTATCAATCTATAGAAATGGAAGGCAATCATTATATTGCCTTAAGCAAAAAAACAAATCTGGGCATAGGGTATTTAATTGGGTATAAATTGCAGAATGAAATTGCTTTTAGAAGTAAAATAGGTAGTATTGATAATGCTTCTCAATACTCCCCAGCGCAAGGAATTGGCTCAAAAGCTTATATGAACTTACTTTTAAGTATTATGTACAAACTGTAATCAAAAATTTTAAACCCCACCAGTAATTATAGCTGTTCAAAATGAAAAAGCAATTATATTTTATTTTCCTTTTTTTAGTATTTGGTTTAACCACCTCTGCCCAAACTGTTGATTATATAAAATTTGAGGGTACGAATAATGAAAAAGGGTTTATGTTATTTATTGGTAAAGAATACTTTGTAAAGCTAAACCCTTATTTAATTACCAATGTACTTAATTTGGCCGATAGTAATTACAACCCCGATAAAGGAATCAAATTAAAACTGTCGGGTTGCAATAAAGATTCGCTTTTTTTTGAAAAAGACATAGGCATTCCAATCATGGTAATTCAAAGCCTCGATAATATAATAGATCAAACCATTATGCATAGCATTGGCATTGCAGTAAACTTTGCGGTAATTGGTGTTATTAATTATTCAATGTGGCAAAAGTTTAACCATTATCAATTCACACTTGCAGCATCAAGTCCATTTGCCCTTACTGCAATTATTTTGGCCATATCAAAGCCCAAAAACTCCAAATTTTATATGAATAGACATTATATAAAAGAATATAGATATAGAAATAAAGTAACCAATAAAATACATTATTATAATATAAGTAAGAAAAAAAATATTTTTGGAGAATACTAAAATTAGCTGTAGAAGGTATTCTTAATCGCAACCAAGCAGTTGTTAATAGTCTGCTACTACAGGCTGCAATTACGCAACTCTTCACACTGATTATTGAAAGATAATCAGTGTTTTTTGTTTGGTGTCATTTACTTTTAGAAAACACATTTCGACTTCGCTCTATTTCCGCGGTCGTTGAGCGGAGCCGAAACGAATATCAATTAAAAACAAAAGATTATTTTAACGATTTTTCTGTTTGATAAATAGTTAGTTTTTAGCTGGAATTATATACTTTAACCCAATGCCAAAATCACCCAGCTTATAAGTGGGAGTTAGCACTCCTGTAAAGTTAAAAGTATAAGAATCGCTATTGGTATTTTGGCTTCTACCTTTGTTTTCAAAATTTGTATAACCCAAGCTTGTTCCTAATAAATTAAGCTGAGTGAACAGTATAAAGTTTTGATTGAATAAATAATAAGCTCCAATATTTATTTGCAAATTGGCTGTAAAAGCATTTTCAACTGAATTACTAAAACCAGAAATAACAGAATCGTTTTTGGAGTATTTAATATTGTTAGAATAATTGTTTTTCAAGTTTTCGTATCTCAAACTTGCTTTAAAATTATACATAAAACCCCAATTGGCTTTTACTGGAATGAAATTGATTTTTTCAGCAAATAGGTAATAAGAATTGTTGTTGCTCTCATCATTTATCAAGTAGTTTTTTATTGTATCGGTTTGATTGGTTGATTTAATAATTTGATAGTTGCCGTAACCAAAACCATAAATATTGGCTTTGTT
Source organism: Bacteroidia bacterium (assembly GCA_049318585.1). Taxonomy (GTDB): domain Bacteria; phylum Bacteroidota; class Bacteroidia; order UKL13-3; family UKL13-3; genus JAAFJM01. The sequence goes on from JBMOGB010000042.1 coordinate 8,046, forward strand.
CGGTTTGGTTATTTTTCCATAACCCAATTCTATTCCTGCACCAATGGAATTATATTTTTCAATTTTTATGTTTTTCAAACCTTCTAAATCTTGTGTATTATTGGTATTGTTTTGAATATTGGCTGTTAAATTACCACTTAATAATTTTGCTCCAGTATTAAACTGAGCTTTTGAAACAAAAGCAATAGCACAAAGAATGATGCTTACAAAAAATTTATTTATCATTGTTTTTTAGGTTAAAATAATACACAAACGCTACTTGTAAATCGCCTATGTTTTGAAGTGGATTTAAGTTTAAATAAAAACTGTTGCTAATATATTCTGACTTGTTAAATAAAGTAGATTGTTTAAGTATATAATTTGAATACCCAACTAAATTATAATTTACTTTCACTGCAAGTCCTTGATACAAAAAAGTATAAAAACCTAATCTATTGCTCAAATTGATTTGGTCAATTTCAAATTTTGAATATTTACTATTATCTGGAATCCAAATAGAAACACCTATATCGGTTTGGTTATAAAAGCCCATCTTTGTATTTACTGGAAAATAATATTGATAGTTTAAATTGTAATTCGTGTATTCAGAATCAAAGGATTTGGTGTTATAAGAGGATGTAGAATTATATATTTTAAATCCCACTGCACTTTTTTTACTTAAAAATACACTTCCGTTTACACCTAAACTTACTGTATTTGAATTAGAGCTGGAATTACCTATATTAAATGAATTAAACCTAATTCCTATTTCACTACCAACACTAAAAGTACCCAATTTAAATTGGGCTTTTGCAACTAATTGCGCCAATAAAAAGAATAAAAATAATTTTGTTTTCAATAGGCAAGCAATCTATGTTAAAAATTGATATATTTTAACTTATGTAATTGTGAGGCATAAAATTATTTATAGAAACAAAATTCACATACATTTGCAAGCTATGACAAGTATAACAATGAACTCAGGCAAAAGCGATTATTTTATAGCATTAGAAGACCAATTTGGCGCGCATAATTACCACCCAATTCCAGTAGTAATTGACAGAGCTGAAGGTGTTTTTATGTACGATGTAGATGGAAAAATGTACTTCGATTTTCTTTCAGCTTACAGTGCCGTTAACCAAGGTCATTGCCATCCGCGCATTGTAAATGCCATGATTAATCAAGCTCAAAAATTAACATTAACAAGCAGGGCATTTCACAATAATTTATTAGGAGAATACGAACAATTTATAACTAATTATTTTGGTTACGATAAAGTTTTACCAATGAACACTGGCGTAGAAGGTGGCGAAACTGCCATAAAATTAGCCAGACGTTGGGGTTATGATGTTAAAGGAATTCCGGAAAATAAAGCAGAAGTAATTTTTGTAGAAGGAAATTTTTGGGGTAGAACCATGGCCGCTATTTCTTCGAGCAATGATCCTAGTAGTTATAAAGGTTTTGGTCCATTTATGCCAGGTTTTAAACTAATACCTTATAACGATTTAGCCATTTTAGAAGAAACTTTTGAAGGCAATCCTCATATTTGTGCATTTATGTTTGAACCTATTCAGGGTGAAGCAGGTGTGGTAGTTCCGCACGAAGGTTATTTGCAAGGCGTACGTAATTTATGTACAAAATATAATGTGTTAATGATTGCCGATGAGGTTCAAACCGGCCTTTGCCGCACTGGAAAAATGCTAGCTTGCGACCATGAAAACGTTAAACCCGATGTATTGATTTTGGGTAAAGCACTTTCGGGCGGAACCATGCCAGTAGCTGCTGTTTTAGCAAATAACGAAGTAATGCTTACCATTAAACCAGGCGAGCATGGAAGTACTTATGGTGGAAATCCTTTGGCTTGTGCAGTGGCAATGGAAGCATTGAAAGTTTTAACCGATGAAAACCTGGCTGAAAATGCGGAAGCAATGGGAATTATTTTCAGGGAAAGAATGAGTGAACTAATGCAAAAAACCAATTTAATAAAACTAGTTCGTGGCAAAGGTTTGTTAAATGCAATTGTTATTTTGCCTTTTGGCAATGGTAAAACTGCTTACGATGTTTGTTTAGCTTTAAAAGATAACTTGTTATTGGCCAAACAAACTCATGGCGATATTATAAGGTTTGCACCACCACTTACCATTAACGAAACTCAAATGCACGCAGCTTGCGATGTAATAGAACGTGTGATTTTAAGTTTGTAATACTTAAAATTATATTCAAAATCGGGGTTTTATTACTTTCAAATTTATATAGATATTGGGTTTTAGTGCCAATACAACACCTGCCTTTCTGCAGGCTTTAGGTAATCCATGCACGAAAACCATTATTATTTGCCATCATAAACAACACGATAGCATACTAACACAATTTGAAACCCTATATTATATACACGTTTGCCTATTTGGCTAACACGGAACCCTGTTTTATGTTATTGTAAGTTGCTTTATTACGAAGCAACTCTACTTTACTCCGAACAGGCGCTAAATTCCTCCAACAATAAGATTTTGGAACAACACGATATCGTTTTAAAACAACACGATACTAATTTAGAACAACACGAAATAATTTTAGAATAACACGATATCGTTATAGAACAACACGATACCGCTTTGGAATGTGTTGAAGGTGTTTCTGAACAACACGAAGTGCTACATTTAAAAATTGAAATAATTTATAAAACAATTGCTGCTTTTTTTACTTCCATTGCATGCCAAAACTCAAGGTTGTTTATTTGAAAAGTGCCCTTCTCCAAATAATTAATGGTATAGTTCAATAAGCACCTTTCTAATTCTATCAACATGCGAATCAACTGCACCCTCAAAAAAACAATTGATTTATATTTGTGTTTGTTAAAGTAACTCATAAAAATATATATTCGCAAAAACAATTTACAAATATGAATTTCCAATTTACTGAAGAACACTTAAACGTACAGCAAGCCGCTCGTGACTTTGCTCAAACAGAATTATTACCAGGAGTAATAGAGCGCGATGAACATCAGAAGTTTCCAATGGAACAAATGTTAAAACTAGGGGAACTTGGTTTTTTAGGAATGATGGTAGATCCTAAATATGGTGGAAGTGGAATGGATTCTGTAAGTTATGTATTGGCCATGGAAGAGTTTTCAAAAGTTGATGCATCGGCTTCGGTTGTGGTTTCTGTAAATAATTCTTTGGTTTGTTGGGGACTTGAAACTTTTGCTAACGAAGAACAAAAGCAAAAATATTTAGTGCCTATGGCAAGCGGCAAATGCTGGGGAGCTTTTTTATTATCGGAACCTGAAGCTGGTAGCGATGCTACAAGCCAAAGAACTACTGCTGAAGATAAAGGTGATCATTACTTACTAAACGGCACCAAAAATTGGATTACCAATGGTAGTACTGCAAAATATTATATTGTAATTGCACAAACACATGTAGAGTTAAAACACAAAGGTATTAATGCATTTATAGTTGAAAAAGAAAGCCCTGGAGTGGTGGTTGGAAATAAAGAAAATAAATTAGGAATTAGAGGAAGCGATACTCATTCTATTATGTTTACCGATGTAAAAGTGCCTAAGGAAAATAGGATAGGAGAAGATGGCTTTGGATTTAAATTTGCTATGAAAACTTTGGCTGGCGGACGTATAGGAATTGCATCGCAAGCATTAGGAATAGCTAGTGGCGCTTACGAATTAGCTTTGGCATATTCAAAGCAACGCAAGGCTTTTGGAACAGAAATTATGAACCATCAAGCCATTCAGTTTAAACTAGCCGATATGGCTACCAATATTGAAGCAGCTCGTTTACTTTGCTTAAAAGCAGCATACTTAAAAGATACTCATGGCGATTACGCTTTGGCAAGTTCTATGGCAAAATTATATGCTTCGCAAGTAGCTATGGATACCACAATTGAAGCGGTTCAAATTCATGGTGGATACGGATTTGTAAAAGAGTACCATGTAGAACGTTTAATGCGTGATGCTAAAATTACTCAAATTTATGAAGGGACAAGTGAGGTTCAAAAAATTGTAATTTCTAGAGAGATTTTAAAATAATTTATAGCCACAGATTCACAGATTTCAAAAATTAGTAAGATTGCAATTTGTTGGTAGTTGATTTAGTCACAACTATTCAAATTCGGTTGGTGATCAAATCAACCTTATACTATCTTTTTTATAAAATATAAATTTAAAAGTCTTAGCTTAAAAACTAAGACTTTTTTTACGAACAAATATTTCCCAAAAGTACAAATGTTTGCCATTCAATATCTTCATTATGCTAGTATAAAAATCTTAAAAATAAATAACCCATTGAAAGCAACCTTTTTGTAATTTTATATTACTATTTGATTTATTGTAGCAAAGATTATATTTGCCAATAAGTAACTTTATTTGCAACACAAATAAGTAATAATAAAATTTAACATACTAAAATAGATTAGATGAAACACTTTACCATTTTTAAAAAATCATTATTTGCAATATTAACGAGTGCAGTTTTTTATACTGCAAATGCTCAAACTGCACGTTTTCAATTAATTCATAATGCTGCCGATCCTTCGTTGGATACTGTGGATGTTTATGTAAATGGAGTAGTAAGCACAGTTAGTTTTAGACAAGCAACAACTATTAAAACTACAGCTTCAGGTGCAGTAAAAATTAATATAAATAGAAGAAATAGTATAGATAGTAGCGACATGGTGCTAAAACGTTTTACACAAACTTTGGCTGCTAATTCTAACTCAGTTATAATGGTTACAGGTGTTGATAGTACAGTAAATTTTAGTGCTAATCCAAATAGTATAAATACAGGAATTAGTTTAGTTACAAAAACTATTGCGGCTTGGGCTGCTGGTGCTGGAAAAGTACAAGTAAACGTTTTTCATGGTGTAACCGATGCTCCTGGAGTTGACTTAATAGCTAAACCAACAGTTTCAACAGGAATATTACCAACTAATTTGCGTTTTGCTCAAGCAAATGCCAGTACTTCAACTTTGTTTTTTAACAATGCACCTACATATTTAGAAATACGTTTATCAGGAACAAGATCAGTAATAAAAGCTTATAGTGCTAACTTAACTTCGCTAAACCAAAGAATGATAACTGTTTTTGCATCAGGATTTGTAAATCCAACAGATAATCAAAATGGTACAAACTTTGGCATGTTTGCAGTTGATACTAATGGAATAGTGATGGAGTTAACAGAGGCTACTCGTTTACAATTTATTCATAATGCAGCCGATGTTGCTTTGCAAAGTGTAGATATTTATTTAAACAATAACAAAATTGCTCCTGCTTTAAACTTTAGAGCTGCAACTCCTTTTTTAACAGTAAATGCAGGTAACACTGAAGTAAGAGTTTCTACCGCTAATCAAACCGATACTTTGTTCTTTATTCCTTCAATTAATTTAGCTTCTGGTAAGTCATATTTGGCAATGGCAATGGGTTTAAAAGATACTGCTGGATTTGCTGTAAATCCTGATAATGTAAACATGTTTTTAAATATAACAGGATTTGATAGCATGCCCGAAAGTTCTTTACTGGCCGGTAGTTTCCAATATTTGGTTGCAAACGGAAATACTGATGCTCCAGCATTGTCGTTTAATAAAGTTCCTTCACAAACTAGTGTAATTTCTGATTTAAAATATGGTGATTTTTCAGCGCTAAGAACTGATAATACTGGCTATATATTTAACATAAGTAATGGATCAAAAACTGAGTTTAATGGTGCGTATTCACTAAATGCTGCTGCTTATTTAAATCAATCAGGAGTAGTTTTTACATCAGGTTTTTATCGTGCCGCTGGCAATCCAATTAATGCAGCTACTTTTAAAGTAATGATGGCTTTAAGCAATGGAACTGTAGTAGAATTACCTCGTTTGCAAAACAAATTACAGTTCATTCATAATTCGCTCGATTCTACTATTCGCACTTTAGATGTTTATGCTAATGGTATAAAAATAGTAAATGATTTAGGATTCAGAAACGCAACTGGAATAGCTAACGGTACTGATGCTTATGTGCCTGTAAGAATAAACATAACAAAAGGAAATGCTGTTGATACTTCCAATGCACTTTGGTCAATTAGTATGTTACCTGATTCAAACTTTAATATTGCTATTGCTCATGGATTTACTGGTGCTGCTTACCGTGCAAATCCTGAAGGAATTTCAACTGCTTTTGGTGTTAAAATGGTTACTCCGGGTAAAATTTTATCAACTTTTACTAGTCCTACAAATGAAGTAATATTTTTTAATGGATGTGTGAATTTAGGTAAAGTAAACATTCAAGCTGAACAAGAAGCTTTATTTGTTGCTAAAAATACTTCTTATGCTTCTTTGTATAAATATAGCCCTGCTAAAGGAAATGCTGGTGCTACTTATTTTGTTAACGATGGAGTAACAGGTAAAGGTTTGTTAAGTGCTAAAATAAATTTTGTGGGTAGAAGTGGCTTAGCAGGTGTAATGTTTGCATCTGGAATTTATTTAAAAACTGGTGTAACTAGAAAAGATACATCTATTAAAGTAACTGCTGACTCAACTTACAAATACACCATAATAACTTATGAAAACAAAGTTGATTATGATTTATTCCAAAAAGATAGCAGTTTAAATTTGAGTTTTTATATTGCTTGGAGTAATGGAAAAGTTGATTCATTTGAAAAAGCAAATTCTAGAACTGATGTTAAAGAAATTATTGAAAATAATGGCTTTGTAATGTATCCAAATCCTGCTAACGAAAACGTTTCTATTGTTTTAAATGCCAATCAAAAATCGGAAGGAAATGTAAATCTATTCGATATAAAAGGTGCTTTTATTAAATCTATAAAAACCAAATTGGATGCAGGAATAAATAATATTGAGCTGTCATTATCTGATTTACCAAAAGGAATGTATTTTGTTCAAATCAATAGCAATGAAGGATCGTTGACTAAAAAACTAATCATTGAATAAAAATTCAATTTTTTTAAAATAACAGAACGAGCTAAGTTTATCTTGGCTCGTTTTTTTTATGAATAATGAATGTTTAACCATTTATATTTGGTCAGTTCGAGCGAAGTCGAGAACCAGTTAAAAAATGTCTCGACTTCGCTCGACATGACCTCCTAAAGTCATTTTTTATTGATAATAGTATCAAAAAAATGAAAACACACATGAAACGAAATAGAATTATTTACGCACTGCTTTTTCTTTTAACCATTGGTTTAGGAATAGCTTCCAGGAAAATAAATTACCTATTTCCTGATTACATAAACCTGGTTTTAGGCGATGCCATTTGGGCAATGATGATTTATTTTGGTGTTTGTTTTTGCTTCAATAAATTCACTGTTTTTCAAGTTGCGCTTTTAGCAATATTTTTTTGCTATGCAATAGAAATAAGTCAGCTTTATCATGCTCCTTGGATTGATTACATTAGGAACACCACAATTGGCGGTTTGGTTTTAGGTTTTGGCTTCTTATGGAGTGATATTTTAGCTTATTCGATTGGAGTATTTGTTGCAGCTTTATTAGAATATTTAACAATAAAAAGCGCTAAATAATTTACTTAATAGTTCCCAATTGAATTACTTCAAAATCTGTTGATTTGATGGTTTTTAAACTTTGAACTTCAGTGTCAAGCCAACGAGAATCGGGCGCTCCGCTTATAAACATATCTGAACCAATATCGGCTAAAATTATTCCATAAGTTTTCATTGCCTTTAAAATTACTTGAACATTTGGCGCATAAGTGCTAATGTTAAATGAAGCTTTTAAACGAAGTCTTGCGCCCATTGGAAGCGAAGTGCCACTTGCTCCAGTTCCGTTTACTTTATGGCTAGCAGGACTAACATATCCGTTAAATACTTTTGGTTTACTAAGTGTAAATCTTAAACAATGATCAATAGTGCCAGATGCAACTTCATCGTACCTAATTAAGCAAGGTAAAATGGGTAAGCCAGCTGCATCGGCCGATGTAAAGCCAGGTGTTCTATTTGCGTTTGAATTTAAATCAAATATTGCACCACAAGATGCTCCCCATCCATTTCCACTTTGACTGGCATTATACATTTCATATAATTTTCCATTTTCTATATCAACAGTTAATACATGGCTATCGCCAACTCCATTGCTTTCAATTGGTGCTGTTAAAGGAACAGGATATGGTCCTGCATCGCTTTCATTCCCATAATTTCCATCGTAACTATTCGCTCTAAAAGTTATTGGTACTTTTACTTGACTGCCACAAACTACCGAAAATGGAATTCCAATAGGTGCTCCTTGCCATAATCCACTTCCAAAATCGGGATGTAAACTAACACTTCCAATTGCTGAAATTATTGCAGCTGATTTTGAATCAACAGCAGCATTTGAAATATCAGTATTTAAAGGATTGGATGCTGGAAAAATTTGAATCTTTTCAAAGTCGGCTTTGGTTGGATTGTTACAACTTACCGGTGTAGGATTTGGAGTAGTTGTGCTTGAAGTTTTATCGCACGATGAAAAAATAATTGTAATGGCTAGGAAAGGAAATATTTTCATAATTAGATTTTTAAATAATGTTACAAGCTTATAATAAGCATTTTAAAAAACCTAATTTATAAAGTCACATTTTACAAGTGGACAATATCAATTTATAAATGTCATATTGCACCTATAATTTTAAATTTCAAACTTTAAATGAAAAAAAACATCATTTTTATACTATTTATTATCTCAAGTTTTTGTGTTTTTGGGCAATCAAAAATTATTTATATAAATGATAAGTATAATCATTATTATAGCTTTACACAGGAAATTGTAAAGAAATCAAAAGCATCCAATTTAACTAATTCTGATAAATTCTTTCATTTTAGAATATGGTTATTTGGACAAGCAGTTGAAGTTTGGCAAAACAATGATTCAACAATTGATGGTCAGATATTGAATTTTACTAAGTCATATAATGCAAATAATAAAAATGCTAAAAAGAAAATTTATTTTAAAATTTCAAAAATTGAAAAGCAAAAAGCAATTGAAGTTTATAATTTAATAAACCAAGTAGATTTAATAAATATGCCTTGCTCTGATTCTATTAAAGGTTGGGTAGTAGATTGTACTGATGGTTATGGAAGTGAAATTGAATTTTCGAATATTGAAAAATATTCTTTTAAAAATTATTATGACCCTTGTGTTGAAGATAGTTTGATTGAGGAAGTAAGAACACTTAGAAATTTTGTGAAAAATCTAAAATCAAGTCTCAATTTAAAAACTGAATATAATAGTTTTACCGATAAGCTTCCTAGAGGTTGTTACAACAATGGTTCAATGGCAGTAAAATGTAAGTATTCAAAAAGAAAAGCTAAAAGAATTTATCGTGAATATTTGGAGAAAAAAAGACTAAATACTACTTAAACCCATCAATGGTAATCATTACTTTTCCAAAATTATATTGCTGAATAAGCATTAAACTTTGGTCGTTATTTAAAAAAGCCCAATAACGTTCGGTATCAAATTTTAAATACTCGCCTGTTTCTTCATTTATGGCTTGTTTGGTGTGTTTATCTATGGCTTTGGTATAAAGTTTTAAGCTTTGAATTGCTCCATTTTTATTGGTAATATTGATGGTACAAATTGGTTTGTTTTGCAATAAACTATCAATCAATTTTGGGCTTTGGTTTTCATCGTAACCATCAAAATTTAATTGCTTAAATGTGGCCACATAAAACTTTAAAAACTGAATATCTGTAATGGTTTTTACTTTTTTATTTGCATCAAAAATCAATGGAGCTTGCACATTACTGTTGTCAATAAAAAAGCTATTTGCAGCATTTTCATAGTTAAATGCTATGCTTTTTATTTCTTCTGATTGATAGTTAAATACAGTTCTATCTCTCCAAGTTAAAGTATCGCAAATAAACCGTGGAGTTAAATAACCGAAAAATCCTGGAATATGCACTGCATAAGGTTTTGTTGAGCCTTCAATTAACATATATGTTCCATTTTGTTCTTGTGTAGCTGAACCAACATAAAGTGTTTTTACTGTTTCGTCTTTGGCATAAAACTGTGCTTTTATTCCAATAGTTGCTAAGTCGCCAACTGCTGAATTATGCTCACTTTGAGGAACTGGTCGTAACACAGCCAAGTTTTTAACAGTTGCTAAAAGCAATTCTATTTTGCTAAAATCAGCCATTTTATTATTGTTTATGATCCAAGTTTGTGAACCTTTTTTTTCTAAAATTACTGTGTTTCCATTTCTGTCTGCAATAAATATTTTATCAATTGCTGAGGTGTCAGCAATGGCAAAATCTGCAATGTCTTTATAGTTAATTCCCCAAGGTTTTTTGCTAATTAAATAATAGGAAATTGCTACAAGCAACAAAACTAAAATGGCTAAATATGTTTTTTTATTCATGGGGTCAAAATTTCAGGGCTTTATGATTGTTATAGTTTTGAAAGCGTTTCGACAAGCTCAACGACCGTTCAAAATGTTCGGTCGTTGAGCTTGTCGAAACGAATTTAATTTAAGCGTATTTTCTTTTTCTGTAAAAATTATTTGCCAATGCAAAAACAATGATGAGTAAAATGGGTAAACCAATATTGATGAATTGCCAAAACAGTTTTTCTTTTTTTATTTTAGCTTTATCAAGCAATCGCAAAGTAACTTCTTTGCTGCGCACTTCAATTATTCCACTGTCATCACAAAGGTAATCTACACAGTTTAAAATAAAGCGTTTGTTGCCAAATTCTTGGTTTGCAAAACGGTCGTAACCAAGCGGAAATACTTGTCCTTTGCTTGCGCTATATTGATTCCTGATTACATCGCCATCCGCTATTACAATCATTTTATTGTTCACCACTTTATTCTTAAAATCCAATGCTGGATTTTTAGTTTGATCGAACGTGTATTCAAAACTTGAAGAAAATTCTCCTTCTAAAAGCACTGCTAAAATTTTGTTCCCACCAGTTCTAAATAAATTTGGATCTGGCTCTAATCTTGCCATTTCTATATCAACCCTTGCTGGTGCTGGCACCGAACGCGAATATTGAGAAGAAGCTAACAAAACTGTTTTATTGATTTTTTTATTTGGAATGGTATCAATACTTGCTGTAAACTGAAACCAAACTGGATCTACACCACGAACTATTGGGTGTGAGCTAGTAGGAGGGACAACAGGAAAATACATCCAAGGCAATAATTTTTGTTCTGGAGTTCCGTTTTTCATTCCACTTAAAACCGGAATGGTATTACACTGAATATCCTGAATAATATTATTGTTGATTCGCACTCCAAATTTGTAAAATAAATCGTCTAAACCTAAGTTGTAAGCAATAGAATAATACTGTGGCGAATTGCGTAAGCTATCCATTTCAGCTAACTGATTTTCAACTAACCACAGCACTTTTCCTCCATGCATTACATATTGGTCTAACTTAAATTTATCAAAATCGCTGAAAGGCAAAGTAGGTTTTGGAACAATAATTCCATCATACTTATTCAACTCAGAAGGGGGAACTGCAGTTAAATCCACATCATCTATTTCATAATATTGTTTCAGCTCTGTTTTACCATCTATGATATTCCATTTATCTAGTTCGCCATTGCCTTTTATAAATGCAATTTGCTTCACTTTTGTCTCTGTTACTTTGCGCAAAGCATTGGCAATTTCATATTCTAATTGCTCAATTGAAGTATTTAAAACTGCTTCTGGCGCTTGTCCAAATTGACTTTTCAATAAGTTAATCGGAATTTTTTTATTGGCATAATAAAGAACTGCACCAGGCACAATTATTTTTTGACTAAAACCATCTTCTTTCTTTAATTGAATGCTGGTAGCTTGTAAACCAATTTCACTTAACTCTTGCAAAATATCGGTGCTTTGTTTAGCAGTTGTATTGAGCAAAGGATCAATAAATTCATATTGAATATTGTTGTTCGATAAAATTTTAAATTCATCCAACATTTCTTTGGTAGCTTTTTGCAAACGCTTGAAACCTGCCGGAAAATCGCCTTCCAAATACACTTTTATCAGCAAGCCATCTTTTACTTTTGCTGCTAAATTTTTGCTGGCTTTGGCCAATGTGTAACGTTTTTCTTTGGTTAAATCTATCCTAAAAAAGAAGTTGCTAAATATGGCGTTTAGCAAAATAATAACTGCTAAAACAATGATGAGTTGTAAGTATGATTGTTTCTTTTTGTTCATATATATAGTTGAAAAAAGGAAATCCTTGATTAAAATTTTCGTGAGCTAAAAACAGTTTTGGTAGCATAAATAAATACCACTATAAAACTGATAAAATAAAGAATATCGCGGCTGTCAATAACGCCTCTGCTTATGCTTTGGTAATGAGCATTGATTCCCAATCCTGCAACTAAACTATCCCACGAACCAAATAATTTAAAGTCGGCAATGAGTTCAAATAAGTTGTAAAACAGGTAACATAAAATCATGCTAACAATGAAAGATACAATTTGATTATCGGTAATTACCGATGAAAATAAGCCAATGCTTACAAAGCAACTTGCCAAAAAGAACAAGCCAATATATGAACCCCAAGTAGCGCCAACGTCCATATTTCCTGTAGGTGCGCCTAATTGGTAAACGGTATAAAAGTAAATCAAACTTGGAATCAATGAAAACAAAACCAACACCACTCCAGCAAAATATTTTGCTAAAATTATTTTTAAATCGCTAATAGGTTTAGTGGTTAATATTTCAATGGTTCCGTTCTTTTTTTCCTCACTAAATGTGCGCATGGTAATGGCAGAAATTAGGAATAAAAATAACCAAGGTGCAAGCGTAAATAAAGTATCTAAATTGGCATAAGCCATATCGAAAACATTATTGTCGGGAAGTACCCACATAAATAATCCTGTAGCTATTAAAAACACAATGATTACTACGTAAGCAATCAATGAGCTCAGGAAACTGCGTATTTCTTTTTGAAGTATTGATATCATTTAGTTGATAGTTGTCTGTTGATGGTTTTAAGTTTCAAAGTTGTTTATGTAATTGTTAAAAGCATGCTACTTTATCATTTTTATTTTGTAGGTGTTTTTATAATCATAAGTAGCTAAAATAATTTCTTTTTCTGCTATTTTTATAACATTGTATTTTGTTAATGAAGTGTTTCCTTGAGTAAAGTAATTTTTCACGACATCACTTGTTAATGTACTTTCTGTCAAACTCCACGTTCCTTGTTGGAAACCTCCACTGTACATTAATGTAGTTGTTCCATCTGAGTTAAACAAAATAAAATCGCCAACTTTTGGTGAGAACCCTTGATCAACATAACTTACAGTCCATTTTCCAACAAACATTTCTTTATTTGAATCAGTTTTTACTAAATCAGTATATTTTTCTTTTACGCACGATGAGTAAAGGAAAACGATGAACAATATTGCAATTATTTTTTTCATATTTTAAAATCCATATTTAACTCCAAACATCCAAACTCTTTGATTCAATGGTTCAGGTACTCCCAACGAATTATTTCTGAAATTTATTTGAAAATATTCATCTTTTTTGGTCATAAAACCTACACCAAAGTTTAAAATATAATTAGACTTTAGCTCGCTTTCTTTCAAATCAATTGTTGCATCATTTTGGTTTTTATATGTAGCCGAAAGTGGTATGGTTAAACCGTAATCTAGGTTTAAAAATGTGCCTCTTGATACAAAATATTTATTGGTAATAAAAACTGGAGATTGAATAACTTGAACCAAACCTCCACTTCTGTTTAAATATTCAATTCCTGAACCAATTCCAAAATCAAATTGGCGGTATTTACTAAAAACAAAAGCATATTGAGCCGAAAACATTCCTTGGTTAGAACTTATACCAAAGCCAATGTTTCCTGTTCCTTTAAAATCAGTTTTGTTTAAATTTATCAATGAATCTGTTTTTGAAATCCAAATTTTTATTTCAGCTTCTTTGTTGTATTTTTCAATTAGAAAATTTCTGCGTAAATAGATGTTAGATAATTTATCATAATTTTTAGCAACGGAGTCAGGGAGTGAACCAAATTCGAAACCGTATTTTATATCAATATTTTTTAAAGCTTTTTCCAAAGCAATTCCAGCAGAATCACTCATCAGTAATTTTTGATTTTCTGTTTGTGCTATTGCAGTTCCTGCAATAAATAAACACAAAATTGTTAGTATAAATTGTTTTAAAATGATCATTTTTTTATTTTTTTTGCCCATTGCCCATTGCCCATTGCCCATTGCCCATTGCCCATTGCCCATTGCCCATTGCTATTTAGTTAAACTCTGAAACACTTGTTCCAACGAGCTTTCTTCCAAATTCATACTTA
>JBMOGB010000043.1:0-22124 GCA_049318585.1 Bacteroidia bacterium
GCAGTTGATACAGGCTTGTTAGCATCACTTGTATTGTCTACGTTACTAAGTCCTATATCGGTTTTAGTTAATACAACAACGCCAATATTAGAGTTAACGGATTGAACTGGGCTTTGTGCCTTAATTTGTGTAATATCTATTTTCTTTGTGGTGTTATCACTTATATCCACAATAGGAAATACATCACCACTTGAGATGGTTACTATTGCACTTAATTCTGTTATTTTTTTATCTGCCATTTTTTTAATTTATTACTAATTTGCTACCATCCTGCTGCAATAAGAATCCTCCATCTTGTGTAAGTATATAGTCTACTAACCCTGTTGGAATATTTGACAAAGTTAATACATTACCTACTAAGGTGTATGTTGCATTAATTATATTAAGGTTGGTGTCTTTTGCTATTACTTGTAAGTCATCTCCTGCTACCGTTCCAACAAATACTAAATTATTGTCAGTAATTGTTACTAATCCACCAATATTAGTTATTTGTGCTACTAAAAATGAAACTGACTGCTGATCTATTACAAATGAAACATCCATTATATATCTTTTTTACATTCTACATAATCAGTCATTGAATAGACTTTTGAATTACTTAAAGTGGTTTGTATTTCATAACCCATTAAAGTAACAGGCCAATCTAATGTTTGTGCTGCTGTAAAAACTCCGCTTGAAATACCACTTAAAGGTGTTGTATGGCTTGTTGTAGTGTATGTTTCAACAATTGTAGAACCATTATAAATTTTAATTACTATTGTAGCACCAGTTAAATTTACTGCCGTTCCGGTTGAATCGGTTACTGTTATGGTGAACTCTAACGTATTGCCCTGAGTTACTGTTAGTTTATTTGCCATTATTCAAAATTATTACTTTGTTAATGTTATTTTTTAAAGTGTTATATTTTTTTTGCATTATTGCAATTTCTGCAAAGTCCTTGCAGATTACTTCTATCAAGTTTTAAACCACCATTTTTAATTGAAATAATATGGTCGCAAACTTCGCTTAGTTTTGTTATTCCCTTTTTTAAACATTCTTTGCAAAATGGTTCTTCCCTTCTTACTTGCCTTGACATTATAATCCATTCTCTACTTTGGTAAAATTTAGGGTCATTGCTCCAACTCTTTTGATTTGGTTTAAATTCCCAACTTAATCTTTTACTTTTATTTATTGTTGGCATTAATATATACTTACTACTCCTTTTACATTTACAGTCCAATTTATATTAGTTGCAATTCCATCAACTTCAACACTTAAACAATCATTTGTATTGTTTGCAGTAATAGAAATTGTATTTACAATTGATGCAGAATCAATATCTGTTCCTATTGTTTGAACTGTTCCATCTAAAACAACCGTACCAGAGTTATTGCTAATTAAAGCCTGTCTAATAAGCATAGCACAATTATCTGAACCCTGTTCTTTAGCTGTTATGGTAATTGTTAATCCTACTGCTGAATTAAGTGGTATTTTTATTCTATTTGATGAGCCTATTCCTGTT
Source organism: Bacteroidia bacterium (assembly GCA_049318585.1). Lineage (GTDB taxonomy): Bacteria > Bacteroidota > Bacteroidia > UKL13-3 > UKL13-3 > JAAFJM01. The sequence goes on from JBMOGB010000043.1 coordinate 1,502, forward strand.
GCTCCATCTGTTGTAGCTTCTTGAATAGTTCCATCTGTTGTAATGACTTTTAATATTTGGTTAATTTCGTTATTTTGTGATGGTCCTAACTGAAATTGCTTTGTTGCTCTTACTATATTACTTACTAAGTATTCTCGTGGTTCGTGTTCAAATGTTGCATTAGGGTAAATTTGTTGGTCGGTTGTATCACTTACAACCGTTAAAGTTGTATCTGAAACTTCACAATTAGCATTAACTACCCATGATTGAATATTTGCTAAACTATATTGGTCTATTAATTTAACCGTATCGCCTTTTCTTATATGGTCGTATTCGGCTGCATCTATTGTAAAACTTGTGGTAGCTGTTGAAATTGCAACACCTGTATTTACCTTTATTACAGGCTTATGTCCTATTGGATAACCATCTACAAATGGTATGTCCTTACGCCATGATGTAGGTGTAAAAGTATCGGGTTTATAATCATCTACTCTTGTTGTTGCTGCAATAGTGATTGAACTGTCATGTGCTATTGCAAACCATTCACCACTCCATTCGTCCATCTTTGCAGAATAACGACCTCCCATAAATACCCAAATAATACTATCGTATTCAATTGTATTCCAAGCATCATAAATCGTACTTCTAAAATTTCCTATATATTTTTTTATTGCTGTTGCTTGTAAAGCTACTGTTTCTTTTAAAAGTGTTTCAACTATTCCTACATCAGTTGTATATCCTGCTTCCCAATCAGTTGACCTTGTTAAAGCCCCTGCATTATTTGGCTGAATAACCATTATAGAATTAAAGTCCGAAATATTAACTCCTCCTAAATTATCATTAATTCTTAAAAAACCGTAGTCTATATTTATAGAATTATCCGTTAAATTACTATTGGTATATTCTAATTCAGATATTTGACCGTAAGATGGTGGACTTTTTGCCAAATCCATACAACTTACTTCAATACGATTCATAAAAATATTCAAATCCGCTTTTGTTGGTAAGGCTGCCCCTGTTCTACTTTTTAAAGTTGCTGTTATTACTAAAGTTGAATTTGTATGTGTTCCTGCTGGTATGTCGGTTGTTCTAAATGATAATATTCTATTTTCTGATTTTTGATGGTTATATCCTACATCAATCATAGTATATTTATCTGCGGCTGTTGTGGTCCATGCGGCATCTTCACCCTTAAAAAATGATGTTCCCGTTTCCTTTACTCTATTTGAACCTAAAACAAACTTTGCAGTAATTTCTAAATATGTATCATGCCAATTTGATGCGTTCCAACTTCTAACATCGTAATAAATATTTACACCTAATTGTAAATCAGTACCACCGTAAATAGTGCCTAATTCAAATGTGCTTGAAGTCATTGTAGCACTACCTGTATAAAGTCCTGTAATTAAATAAAATGAACCGTTTAAAATCTCATTCGGGTAAATCTTAGCCATTGCATTTTTAACTGGTGGGTAATAACCATATTTCCCATTTGCTAAAACTGCTAACGTTGTTCCATTTTCAGTTAGTTTTAAAGTTCCTGCACTTGAACCTGTATAAGACCCTAAATAATTATATTGCCCAAAAGCATCTGATGTCCTTGTAAATTGAATTACCTCTAAGATTTGCCACGTTCCTTCACTTAAAATAATTCTTAAACCAAATAACTGCAATATTTGACTTAATACATCTTTGGTTTTTAAAGGTTTATCATATTGCCCTCTAAATTTATAACTTGTTACACCGTTTAAAGGTTTGCTTGAATCATCTATAAGAAACTCTTTTCCTATATAAATTAAATCTAATATTTGGGCTTGGTTTATTCCTGTTTGTAAAACATCATGTTTTTCTAAATTACAAGCCATATAAGGTTTACTTGAACCGTTCCAAAATTGTGCCGTACCTGCATAACTTAAACAGTCAAATATAATTTTACTAACTGTTTGTAATGCTTGGGTTGTATAAGGAGTAGTTAATATTTTGTCAAATGTAATACCTTCTAATCGGTTTAATCCATCTTTTGCTACTATCTCAAAATAACGTGGTGAACCATCATTATCCCAACTAACCATATCGGACATAATAATTCCTGCCCAATCAATTACCCATGCACCACTAACATACTTTTCAATATAAAGTTTAAATTCGTTTTCCTGTGCGTTTGCTAAGTCCGTTTTAAACGCTGTAAACGCTGCTGAATTATCATCTATTAACGTAAAATAACAACTTGATGGAATTAACGGTGTTAGAAATTTATCACACCTATCATATTCTAATTCAAATCCGTTATTTGCAAATGTTGTAATTGTAGCACTTGCCCAATCACTATCCCAAATATTAACCTTGTATCTTACATTTTGGTCGGTATAAAATTCTGTACTTATTCTTACTGCTCCCATTATCTACGTTTTACATAACTTGTACTTTGTCCACTCATAACCAAATCCCTTCCATCTAATCGGGTTGTTAATACTAAATCTTGTCCTTGTGAACTACTGCCTGAATAACTACTCATACTTTGACTACTATCCGCACCTTTTAAACCTTTTTTTGCTGCTGCTGATATACCTGCACCTGCTGCAACTAATACCGCACCTGCTGCAATCATTCCAATAGGGTTTAAACTGCTTAAACTTACATTAAATGCAAATTGTGCTAATCCCATTGTTATCATTAAAGCACCTATTGTCTTCATTAATTTACCAAATGAATCTAATAAATTTTTACCTAATTCCTTAAATGGGTCTTGATTTGTTGCTATGCTTTCACCTATTATTGAAAATGTGTCTATTATTGCATTGCCTAAACCATCTCTAAGTGCGTTTGATATTTGTAAATTAAGTTCTTCTATACTTGCTAAAATCTTACCTTGTGCTATTGCCATTTGAGAAGTAAAACCTTGAACACCTTTTGCATATGATTGAGTAGAACCTTCCCATCCAGTGCCAACTATATCGGCTTGTCCTCTGTATATTTTTTCTAAATCACTATTAAACTTATTTGCATTATTTTGTGCATCTGCTTTTCGCATTGCATTATTAACTTCAATTTGTATCCCTTTATAGGATTCAATCATTGCTGCTGACCTTGCTAAACCTGCTTTTTTTATAGCTGTTTTTTCAGCATCGGTTAATTCTTTTGTTTGCTTTTTTGTATTATCTATTGCAACATTTACATCACCCAAATATGTAAATTCTCCACCACCACCTTCAAATCCTTTTTTTCTAAATGAATCGTAACCGCTACCTTTACCAAATAAATCAATACCTTCTAATGGTGCTGCTTTTTTCTGATTTAATAAAGGGTTGTTTAATCTTTCTTTTTCATCTGCTAATTTTTTTGTTTCTTCACGTTGCTCTTTTAGTCTTTTGGTTGTTTCACTTGTAGAATCACCCCAATTTTTCATAGCAACTACTGCTAAAACTAAAACTCCTGTAAGTGCTACTACCCAATTAGCATTCATTGCTACTGATAACGCTTTTAATGCTGTTGTCGCTAAAACAACCGCACCTCTAAAAACTCCAAAACCTGCCATAAGTGTAGGTAGTAAATTAACTAATACACCAATACCTAATACTAATGGTCCAATAACTGCAACCATACCAACAACAGTTAATATGAATTTTTGCGTTTCAGGTTTAAGATTAGAAAAACCATTTATCAATCCTGACAAAGCATTTGATAAATCATTAATTTTACCCGAAATATTAAAGTTTTTTTCTATTGATTCGCCAAAACTTGCTAAACTAATTTTAACAGAATCACTCATGTTTTCAAATGAGTTTTTTATTCCTCCACTTACTTGTGGTAATTTACCTAATTCAACTACTAAAAAGTCCGCTAACTGCTTACCACTTATTCCGAGTTTTGCTAAATCTTCAGCCCTATTAGTTCCAAAGGCTTCTATCATTAACTTATTTACTTGTGGTAATTGGTTTGCTATTTGGTACAAGTCCTGCTGTAAAGGTTTACTTGCATTCATTAACTGACCGAATCCTCTTATTGCTAAATCAAAGTTTTCTTTACCACCTCCAATTGTTGCAATAGTATTTCCAAATGCCATCATTGCAGTTCTGGCATCGTCTGCACTTAATCCAATAGCTTGTAAATTAATAGAACCTCTTACGGCTTCTTCTAATCCTATACCGGGCAATTTAGCAACTTCACGAAGTTTTGTAAATTCTTCTTCTGCTAAAGATGCCGAACCGCTAAATGTAATTAAACCACGTTTTAAAGCATCTATTTGACCAAATGAATATAACGCTGCTGCCCCTAAAGCTACAATAGGTGCTGTTAAATTCATAGTCATAGACTTGCCAACGTTCTGAAGTTGGTCACCGGCTTTTTTCATTTCACGGGCTGCATTTTGCATTGCCGTTGAAAACTGACTTATATCTGCGCCAAATTTGACGTTTACCGCTGCGTACTTACTCATAATTTATTTGGAAATATATCAAATACTTTTGCATTTACTAACTCTTTTAAATTTGGATTTTCGTTTGTTTCCCACGAAAAACATATCAAATCTTTTGGGGTTTTTAAACTGTTAGCTTTTACAGATGGTTGTATTAAAATATACGTTTGCCATCTAATCCGCTCCCATTCCTGTTGCTGTTCAATATCAAACCTTTCAACAAACCCACTTTGGATTAATGAAAAATCTTTTAATGTTAGTTTCCAAAAATCTTTAGGACTTAAACCATAACTTCCAACGGCTTTAGAATAGAAATAATCTACTCCTACGCTTTCTGTTTTTTCGGCTGCCTTTTGTTTTCCGATTCTCCCAAATCAATTAAACTCATCATTTCACCCATATTTGAAAAATCTACATTTCTCAGAAAACTTTTAAGTGTTACAATAAATTCAATCTCTTTTTCATCACAGGCATCTTGAATAGCAAAGTAAAGGAGGGTTAAGGCATCAACTGCCTCAACCGCTCCCGAACCGTTTGCCAAAGTTCCTAAATCAGATATTTTCTTTTTAGTTTCAGTTTCCCAATTACGAAAAACTAACATATTAAACTGTAAAGGATATTTAACCCCATTATATAAAATCTCTTTGGCCATAAGACTTTATATAGTTGCTTCTGTTAATGGTCCTGTACCTTCAAATGATACGGTAAATGTTGCATTATCCTCTAATCCTGCTGTTCTTTTTAGATTAGTCAATAAAGCCGAACCGCTATATTTTTTATCTCCAGTAATTGCTGAACTTATCATAACCGTTACTGATACACGGGCTGTTAATACAGCAAATAAATCATCAAATCCATAGGCTGCATCTTCTGCAAATAAACCTTCTCCTGAACAACTCCAATTCATCATACCACCAAGTCCAGTTTTCCATCCTGCGGTATCTTTGTTTGTCGTGTCCCTTACTGCCATGCTAATATCTAAATCGTTAGACATTGCATTTGCTACTTTTGTACCTGCTACATATATTCCAATGAGCGTTCCGTTTACAATTCCTGTTGTTGCCATTTTATTTTATTTTTAGTTTTTTAAAATTTCTGCGTAACCTTCGCCCACTAATTCCTCTGCAAACTCTTTTGTAACTATTAATTTATGCCCTATTGGCTTTAAAACTCCTGCTGGGTGTTGGTATTCTTTTACTAAAATAACCTCAACATCTGTTGTTTCAATTACTATTGGTTCTAATACTTTCTTTGCCATTATATTTGTATTGCTGCAATTGTTAAAGTTGTAACGCCTGAATAAGTTATTGCAATAGTTCCACTTGTTGAATTAAATGCTCCTGTTGCAAATGGGCCAATAAATTTTTCAGCACCTGCACCAACAGAAACAATTGAATCCGCTTTAGTAAGTAAACCATATTGTGGATCTATTACACTTGCACTTGATGACTTTGTTACCGTTACAGTAATTGGCGCACCTGAACCATTTTTAACGTGCAATAACATTTTACCGTTATTTGCTGCTGTATCACCTCCGCCTGTACAGGCTGCGTAAGTTACTGTTGTACCGCTTTCGCTCGGTGTTTGTATTGCTATTACTGCCATTTTTTATATAATTTGTCTTAATTTAAAATCAAATGTTTGTCTATAAATTTTTATGTCGTTAATATCATTCATAGGTTCAATAGTTTTATGTTGATATACTAATTGTATTGATTGAACAACTATTGAATTAACTGTTCCTGAATATCTATCTAATAAAGTTCTTACTCTTGCTCCTATTGTGTTTCTTTGCGCCATTGTTTGAGCGTAAATATCAACTTGAATAATATTAGAATCTAAATGACTAACACCATCTTTAGTATCTGAAAATTCAGGTGTTGATTCACTATACACAATACAAGGATTTGCAGCGTTTTGAGGTGCTACTTCAGGATAAATTGAAGTATTACTTGCTAACATTGCTATTAATGTAGCATCTGCGCTTAAACGCCCATATATTGCCGCTTCACTATTCATTTTGCATCTAATCCTAATTTTTGAGCATTGTTTACTATATAATCCTTTATATCTGTTGTAAGGTGTTCTGTTGCTAATGGAACTGTTGCTGCTGCTGCTCTTGCAATAAATGGGTCTTTACTTATGTTTCTTGTTCCACGTTCTATAAAAAAACCATACCAACCATCATTTTTCTTTTTTTGAATACCGGCATAACCACTTATTTCAGTTCCTTTACCAAATGTTTTTACTCCTATTGATTTTTTTAAATTCATAGGCATACTTTCGGTACTTATTGAACCATCTTTGCGTTTTCTTTTTATTGATCCTTGATATGAGGTAGATTTACGAACTGGTGTATTAGCTTTTATTGCTTCTGATATGGGTTTCATATTTTTGGCAATTATTTCCCTCATTGCTTTTGACTTCATCTTGTCAGGCATAGTTTGAACCGCTTTGATGAATCCATCAAAACCTTGCAATTCAAATTTATTATTTTGCCCTTGTATTCCTTTAAAAGCCATATTAATATTTTTTAACGGTTACAATTTTTAACATCTCATCACGCTGTCCAACTTTATTTATTCTCTCAATTCCAAAATATGAACTATCATAACTAATTCTCATTTTTTCATTAATATCAGTTCTAAACCAAATTATAAATTCCACATTTACATTTGAGGTTGGTCTTGCTTGATCTAATCCCTCATTTGAGGCCATTGAATTAGGATATGTAACTGTTGCATAAACATTTGCTAAAGTTAACCATGTTTGAGTTCTTTCTCCTGTTGTTGAACTCGTGGATTCTAAAGGATATTGAATCGTAATATATCTGTCTAAAGAACCTATGTTCATATTAATTGATCTTTACGATATTTATCTAATTGTCGTTCTGCTGAATAAGCTATTTCGCTAACTGTTTGACCTGTATATTCTGGCTGTCTTGTTTGAAAATAAAATGCTGTAAATATTTTTACCCATCCTATTAACTCAGATTTTATATAAGTTGTATCTGTAAATCCTGCTGTAAAATATACCCTCCAAACATTTAAAGTATCTAATTTAGTTGTAGGAACACTTGTTAAATATATTCTTATAGGGCAATCAATAATATCAGTTGAATATGTTGTATTGTTTAAAGTTGTTTCAACTCCGCTTTCATTCAAATATTTTATACTTGATATTGCAGTTATTGGATATTTCCAAATTTCTAACATACTGTAACTTTGGACTTCTTTTTCATCAAAATAAGCACAAAATGTTGCACTACTAAATATTTGATTTGTGTAAGTTTCAACGTGACTTTGTGCCGATTTAATACAATCCATTATTACAGAATCCTGATTATTGTCAGTTATTCTTAAGTGGTCTTTTGCCTGTTGTAAGGTTATGACCGTTGATGTTGGATATGTAATTTGTTGAATGTTCATTAGCTTCTACTGCCAAAGCCCCATTGAAGGGGCTGTAACAGATATATATAATAAAGAATATTATGTAGTTAAATAATCTTTGATGGTTGCAAATGAACCTTCATGTAAAATAGCTACATCATAGTAACCGTTAACACCAATTTGGATTTGATTTGAAAGTGCTAAAGTGTACTCATCAACAACGATGTCTAAACCACCCCAAGAACCAATTACAAGGTCAGAAAAATCACCGTAGAATGCTTCTGAACATACGCCACTTGATGAACCTTTAGTAAGGTTAGAACGTACCATATTAGTTACAAATGCTCTTTCTCCGTTTACAATTTGAACAACATTACCTTCTGAATCAACCATAGTTCCATCACCCCATAGGAATAATCCTGAACCTGCATCTCTTACAACTGTTTTCATTTTACCTCTTGTTGCATTGTTGAAAATGTAAGCGCAATTATTGATATTAGCATTTGCTAAACCTACTTGCTTTTGAAGTTCTACAATAGAAGCCCAAGTTGGAGCAAGTCCATTAGTACCCATTGCAATTAAGTTTGTACCTCCAGTTGTAGTCAAAGCACTTGAAATACCTATTGGCTCGTTTGAACCTCCACCAATTAAAGCGGCTGTTTCAACGGCAATAGCTTGGCTCTTAAACATATCATCTTTTAACCAATTATCAACTCCCAATGTAGTTTGACGTAAAAAAGTTTTAGTGTAAGGTATTGCAGCACCTACACGTTTTGGTGACATTGTAATTGCTGTGTTTACAGAATTGTTAGGAGTAATTGCTCCTGTTTCTGTTAACCAAGCGGCTGTTGAAGCACTTGTTTTCTTTGGCATTGAAACATTACCAACTAAACCTGGCAAATATTTTGCACCTGCTTTAACCAAAACCAATTGGTTACGGAAAACATCAACTCTTTGGTCAACCAAAGTATCAGTAGCAACATAATATCCTGTTTTTGGAGTGTCACTTGTTGAGGTTGTATTTACAGCAGCACGTTTTTCGTTTAAAAATGCAGGTAGCATTAAACCTTTTGGAGAAATACCAACTTCACGGGCTTCTGCTACACCTTGTTGTACCATTTCGGCTTCTAAACCTTGAGGTGCTTTTTTGTCCAATTGGTCTAAAATCATTTTACGCATTGAAAACTGCTCTTTTACTTGGTTTTCATTGTCTGATTTTGTAGGGTTAATTAAAAAAGGAACAGATTTAGCACGGGCTTCAACTTCTTTTTTAGCTTGTTCACGGCTTTCTGATTTTTTAATTTCTTCATTCAAAGTTTTAAGGTCTGCAATAATAGCATCCATTCTAACTTCGTTTTCAGGAGTAGTCTTATCTCCTAAGTTTGCAAGGTTGGCAAATTCTGTGTCCAAAACGCCTCTCTGCTCTAATAACTCATTACTGGTTTTCATTTATTTTAATTTTTTGTTTTTTCGTAATTATATTTTCTTTTAAGTTTAGCTATACGTTTTTCAAGTTCTATTTTTTCAGTTTCTTCTTTATCTTCTACTTGTTTTTCAGTTTCTTCTAAACTTCTCATTGCTGCGGTTGTATCAGGATATGCAGGATATGTTACAGGCCCCATTTCGGTTACTGAACTAAATTTAGTAATTGTTCTTTGGTAAGGTGTAATTGTTTTATCCCAATAATCACCATTTGCCGGTATTGAAAATTGGAAACTTGAACCTTCTAAATTTCCGTTTTTTATATTTTCCATTGCATCTTGTCCTATTGTTGTTTTTGGAACTACTACCGAATATTTTACCCCACGTTCATCAATAGAAATATCCATAGTTCCTTTGTTTCTTTTTCCTAATGTAAATTTATGATCTACCATTGAAACGGCATTATCCATATTTAAACCTTCAATTGCTTTAGGGTCTATTTTTTCAACAAACTGAACTCTTTGCCCGTTTTGCATTTCCATTGTTAAAGGCAAACTCCATTGATTAAAAACTATGCCATAACCAGTAATATAATCTTGCTTAGTTCCATCATTTGAGGCTCTTTCTTCCAATATTACGGGTTCACTTATAAACCTTTTTTCGTTCATACTTTTGTTAAATTTCTTTTTTCTATTATTTCTAAAATATCCTCAATCTCCATCCTTTTAGCTGTTTTATCGGTTTGCAAAGTTTGGTAATAACTTGCAGCATTAGTTACGCTAATCATATTTAATTGCACATAATGTTCATCTCCACCTTCAAATGTTGGCAAATCTTCTAACTTACAAATTTGATTAGGTGTAATTCCTCCATTTTGGAATAATGAATTATAAAGTGATGCCCTTGCCTGACTATCACCTCGTAAAAGTCCGTTGAAATTAAATTTAAAGAAATGGTTTATTTTTTCATCACTATTTAAAAGTTTACGTTCCAACTCCTCTTCCATTTCTTTAGCGTGGGGTAAAAGGCAATCGTTAACGTAGTCCATTGACTGTTGCTCTATATTGTTGTTTGTTGATTGCCTTAAAGCCCCGATTTTGTGAGGTGGTGCGCCAAATATTCTTGCAATATCTTCAACTGCATATCCCATCATATCTAACCATAATGCTTCTGCAGGATTCACACCAACTTGAACGAACTTAGCACCATTGTCAAATATTGGTATTTTTGTTGTTGGCTCAGTTCCGCTTACTTTTTTTGTTAGTGCTTCTTCTGCCTTTATTTTTGCACCGGATTCAAATTTATTAGGATAACTTACAAAACCATCAATCTTGCTTCCTTTTTCGTAAAATTGTTTTAGTTCATTCTGACTTGCTAAACCTAATCCTAAATTTTCCGCTTCTGATTCAATAGTTGACATTCCTTTGATCCCATCAGTTGTTACTCCTTTGAAATGCAAAATGTTATTATAATCAATAGCTATTTTATTTTCATCAATAAAATACTTTATTTCCCCATCTTCAACTTTTACTTCAACTCTTTTAGGGTGTATTGGTATTAGTTGTAAAGGCTTACCATTTGAATCTCTTTCTATTATTGCAAAACCGTTTCCGTGCAATAACTTACAGGCCATCATAGTAAATTTAAAAGTGAACGAACTCATATATTGGTTCGGGTTCTTTATTACTGACTGCGCAGAAATAGAATTATCAATGGTAGAATCACCATTAGAATCTCTTACATGAAAATTACTTGGTAAAGTGGCTATTGAATTAGATATTAGCCGAACACAAGCCCAAACTGCCGATAATCTTAAAGATGATTGTTCGTTTACAGCTATTTTACCAACTCCTTGTACTCCTTTATATGCTGGTGCATAATCTGCAAATCTACCAACAAAAGTAGTAACTGACCTTAATTCGTTTTCAAGTTCTTGAATACGTTTGCTCCCAAAGTCAATACCTAATATTCGCATATTGAATACGAAGATATTATGTATTTTGCCTGTTTAGATTTATGTGTTAATTTTTTTTATTTTAGAAATTTATAATTACCGGTTGTTATTTGCCAATGTATTTGTCTAAAACAAGTATAATTTTTATAACGGTTTTTGCCTATTATTTCAAAATATTCTTTTTCTGTTTGTTCCCACGCTTCCCTTCCGTTACCTAATTTTTTTTTCAATTCTTTTGCTCTTGAATGAAAACTTCTTAAAGTATGTGTTATTATCATAGTTCAACAAACATTACTTCATTTTCATCCATATAACTGCTATTTGAGTTATCTTCGCCTTCTATTGATAATCCGTAAGCCATAATAGACGTAACAAAATTATCTATTTTTTGATGTGATTGGTTTTTGCCAACTTTAAATAAATTTCCTGCGCTATTAAATTTTAATACACCATTTGATACTTGCCACCTCATTACAGGGTTATTATTATGTAATATTTCACCTTTTGTAACTGATTTATCAAATTCATCCGTTGGAGTAGTCATACTTGCATCACCTTGCCTAAATGCCCTCAAATCTAATCCTTCTTCTATAAGTTTTGCTGCTACATGAGTTGCCCTAAATGGGTCATATCCTATTTGCATAACTCTAAAATCTATGCAAATTTCTATTATTCTTGAAATTATATAATCATGGTCTATTACGTTACCTGATGTTAACTCTATCCATTTATCATGAACCCACTGCTGATAGTTATTATTATTTTTATTAGCTGAATCTTTGGGTGTTTCTTCTGGCAACCATGACCAATTTAATAAAATATATTTATTAGGGTAATATTCACGGTCTGATGGTGGAAATATTAAACTAAATCCTGAAATATCATTTTTTGAACTTAAATCTAATCCCCCATAAGCAATTTCATTATTTAATCTTGTGATATCTATTTCTGCTCCGCACTTTTGCCAATCTTCATCTTTTATAAAAACTGTTTCTACATTTGTCCAAATATTAAGGTGTAATCTTAAAAAAGTGTTTAAATAGGCTTTGTTAGATCGGGCTTTGTCGGCCTGTTCTTTTATGTAGTCTTTTTTAACCGAAATTCCATAGTTAGGGTTTGCTTTTTTCCATGTTGATTCTATAAACGGGTCATCGGTTGGTTCTGCTGCATATATAACTGGCAAAAATCTATCATCTTTAATTATTCCATCTCTTACATTAATTGCGTATTCGTGTTGCTCGTAACATATAGAGTTTAAATCTGAACCTGCTGTGGTTATCATTATAAATAACGGTTGGTCTTTTGCTGCCATTGCACCAATTAAAACATCATAAAGCCCACGATTAGGTTGCCGGTGTAATTCATCAAAACAAACTAAGTTTGCATTTATACCATCATTTGTTCCTATGTCTGCTGAAAGTGGTTTATATGACTTATTTCCAAAAATAACAGAGTTTTGATAAACTTGGAGTTTATCTTTTAAAAACGGGTCTTTGCCAATCATTTTACAAGCATCACCAAAAACTATTTTAGCTTGGTCACGGGTACTGGCTGCACTAAATATCTCCGCACCTTCATCTTTGTCAAATAATAATACTACTAAAATAATTGCAGATAGTAGTGCCGATTTACCGTTTTTCTTTGCTACCTCAATATAAGCAAACTTAAAACGTCTGAATCCTGTTATTTTATCTTTAATACCAAATAAAGGATATATTATATCTTCCTTTTGCCAATCTTCCAATTTTATTAATTGCCCTGATTGTGGGCCTTTAATATGTCGGATATGTGATTCAATGAAATTAACAACTCCGTGAGCCGCCTTTTCATCAAAGTAATATTTATCGGTATCAAATTTAATCATTTATTTTTTTGTCTTGGCACGGTGGACAGGTCGCATTTTAGTATTAATAATCAATTAGTTATAATTACAGTTCAAATCCAGATAACGGGTCTTTTTCTTCTTCTTTTTGGGTTGGTGCTTTTAAATTATTTCGTGCTGAAGGTGTGCATCCGAACTCACGGGCCAAACTAATAAATATCTTTTCAGCCTTTTCCATCGTTACCAATACCGGGTTTTCCCTTGAATTACCTTTGTCATCAATAACCCACATACCTTGAACCTTCAATAACGCTGCACATTCATTCCAAATTTGAAACTTATAAGCCATTAATTGAAAAGTCGGAAGGTCGGCAATCATTACCAATCCCTTAACCTGTAACAGTTGGTTTAAAATATCAAACCAAAACTTTGCCCCGTGTTCGTTTAGGTTTTCGGGCGGTTCGGGTACTGCTGATAAATATTCTAATTGAACTTTGTCCTGTGTTGTTCCATATCTATCTTCACGATATAAACCTTTTGACTTTGCTACTTCCGCAGGTTGCGGCTGAAATCCACGTTTACCCATTTCTTTGTTTTAAATAATTATCGTACCCTTTTATACTTTTCCAAATAAAACCTCCACATGTTCTATTTTGTTTATCTAACGCTTGTGCAATAGAATTAAATCCTGTAATCTCTTCTGCATCTACCATACATTGAAACGTATCTATTAATTCACCTTCAAAAGTAAACATTGCAATTTGTTTTGCATTATGTGCATCACCTCTTAAAAATTTACCTCTTACACTTACTCCAGGGTCAAAGCCTAATTTATCCATTGCATGTCTTACATTTTCAGAATGAGTAACCCATTCCAAATTTTCAACATTATTATTTAACTTGTTTCCGTCTTTGTGGTTTACATCGGGCTTATTAAATGGGTTATCAATAAATGATGTTGCTACTAAACGATGAACATATATATTTTTTCTTTTACCGTTTGCTGATAACGGCATTTGGAGATAACCAAATCTATGATAATTAAATTTTCTTATTTTCTCCTTTTTATGTCTACCTAATACAGTACTTTTAACCCTACCGTAATTACTAACTTTTACATATCCTACAAATTCAGGATAACCAACTATATCAACCCAAATTTCATTTTCTAAATTCAGTTTCTCTGATGTGATTGAGCAAGATGTTTCTAACGTATGAAGCAAACGTGCGTCTTTCTGATTGGGCGTAGTTTTTAATTTTGTCATAATCTTCTTTTTTTAAATATGATTGGATTTGTTTATTTTCCATTATGCAAATATAAACTATTTTAGTTTAAAAATACTAAATTTCAAAAGTTGACAAAATGTATAAACTTTGGGGATACGTTAAATCCTTTCATATATCTTTTAGGACTTTTACCACCCCACCCCTCTACGTTGTCTGTGTTGCAATATCCTTTGTTTGGCATAGTGTTTTACCGGGTTTATATTATAGTTGTTTAAATTGCCTGTAATAAGGTTATGTGTATTGAAAATCTATTACCTAATTTGTTTTCTACGATACAGGCCGTGTTTGATTCTGAAATCATTTTAACTTGATCGTTTTTTTTTCCGTAAAGTGTTTTATCTTTTCCGTTGGAGTAATGGTCGCAGATTAGTTTATGTGTCATGATTATTTCATTAGCTTAAAACTTAGTTCACGTTCTGATTTAACTATTTTTCTGATTACATTTAGAATTAAAACTGCTTTATTCTCGTTCTTTTCTGCTTTCAGTTGGTCGCATAGTTGCCCCCTAAATTCCTGTAAGGCTTTTATTTCTGTTTTTACTATTTCTATTTCTTCCATCTTCCTATGTTTAAGTAAAATTCTGCTGCTTTTTTGTCCTTATCGCTTAATGCTTTGTTAAATACTTCAATCTTCTTCCATTGTGGCAATACCTGCCATCTTTTTGCCATCAACTCTTTCCTTCCAATTTTATTGGTTAGCTTCCAAAAGTCAGCAAATAACGGATAATCTTCTATCATCTTATTAAGTGATATGTTGTAACTTCTGTTTCGATGTTGTACCGGGTCATAACTTTCTTTTCGGTGGTTTCAAAGTTTACGCCTTGACGTTTCAGTCTGAACATAATCCCTGACAATCTCCAGTTCCCATACTTGTCTAAACATTCACGTTGATTAATACTACCATAATGGTTTAGATGCCATCTTACTGCTTCGGTTGCGTTTTCGTGCTTTGGCTCTGTTTTAAAAATGTTAAATATGCTCATAGTTTAATTATTTCTTGTTTTACTTCTAACCAATAATTATTAGTGCCTTTACCTGTTTCAATTATCCAAACATTGTTTTGTTCGATTATATACTCTAAGGCTGCTAATGCACATTTTTTAGCATCTTTTTTTATCCTTTGATTGCGATATGTATCGTTAGGTGGATACCATTTTAAATCTGAAACAAAATCATACTCTAAAATAATTGTGTATTTTAAAATCATTGCGGCTGCTTTTTCTTTAGGTGTCATAGTTTAATTTATATAATGTTCAAATTGTACTCCCATCCACTTTACAACCTTAATGTAATTACTCATTCGTGGTTCATTTAAACCACTTTCTAAATATTGAACAGAAGATGGGTGTATGTCTATTTCTTTTGCGGCTGCTGCTCTACTTAGCTTCTTTGTGTTTCGGAGCATAAATAAATCTTCGCTGAATTGTTGCTTATTGAAGGTCATTTTTATTTAATCTTCCAAACTTTGCTTTCGTGATTAACTAAAATAACACATTTATCTTCAGGGGTACTATTTATTCCACCCCAACCTAAATAAGTATATCCTTTTGTCATATAATAACCCTCACCTTTTATTTCAGAAAAAAGTGCTTCTACCATTTTGTAACCATCTACTGTTTTCATTTCTTTATAATTTAATTGTTCAGCAAATTTATAACTTTATATAATACGATTATTACTTTTGCTAATTTGTAATTAATCTAAATAGCAGATAACTTTTCAATTATTCTGTTGTGATTTGCTAACATTAATTTATCCTGCTTATAAATATCATTGTAAGTTGATATGGCATGAATAACGGTTGAATGGTCAAAGATATTTGTAAACAACCCTGCAATAGATTTTAAACTTAAACTTGTTTCTTTTCGCAGGAAATACATAATTGCTTGTCGAACTTGTACTATCTCCCTATCACGTTTCCGATTATCTACTTTTTTAAACTCCACATCATAAGCCAAACAAACTGTATTGATTATCTTTTGCCCTTTGTTATAAGTGTTATCGTGGTTCTTTAATCCTGCAAATACATAAGGACTAATAAATTCTTTTTGTGCTTGTATCATGATTTTATTTGATAGTAAAATTCGTTGTCTAATCTAAATGCTTTTCTGATCGTGTTTTCAATACTTGAAGCCGTTTTTAATTTTCGGTAAATATTGCCGCCTTTCATTTGCTCATAAAAAAATTCATCACGTTCTTTGGTCGGTGCGTTTGCAAGTATTTCAAACCAATCTACCAAAGTTAAATAACCTTTTTCGGCTTCTTTTAAAATACGTTCTTGGGCTTCTTCATCTTTTGTCGTTGGGTGTATGAAATATCTGTCTTCTAATGGATAAGGGTATTCTATCTTGTTTCCATACATATCTATTTCGGGACTTGTAAGGTAAAGAATAACGCCTCCACAATCTTTGCCTTCTGCAATCATTTGCATTTGATTTTGAAAGTAATATTTTTTAGGTAGTCGTTGGCATTGTTCAAGGTAGGTATCCACGTAGTAAGGACATTTGATGTCATAAACTCCAATATCTCCTATGCAGTCAGCAGATGCACCACACCAATCATTAATGGGTGTGTAGATGTCGTGCCACTTTGCATTGTCCATATTGCTGACAATTAATTCATAGGCTTCGTACTGGCTTATTGTTCCGTGTTGCATTGGCTTGGTATCAAGGTTATCTGATATTCCTAATGATTCCATTGTTTTGCGAAGGAGATAACTCTCAGCGGTCTTACCTCCTGTTAATAGTTCGCCTATTCCACTTGCTGAAATTTTACTTTGCATTTTTTTCTAATTCAACACGTTTTTTTGTAAACATAGCTTTTATGGTTGGCTCTGCATCTATTGTTTCTTTTTTGCCGTTATATATTACCATAAGTTCATTTAATGTTTTAGCTTGACTAACTACACTTGACCATTCTGTAAATAAGTGTATATCCGATTCATTATCTACAATTGGTTTGGCTTTAACTGGCATACTTGCCTTGTTCCCATCGTCATCATCTGCACCAATATTTAAAAGGCTTTGTAATCCGTAACGCCTTGCATAAGTAATTCCACTTCCTTGCGCCTGTGCATCGTTAATCTTTGAGTAGATTATTTCTGTTAAGCCTTCAAACGTTTCGCCTGATTCGTGCAGGAGAATAGTTTTAATAAAGTTCTTTCCTTCAATGTGTACGGTTGGTTGTAAACAACTTATTCCGTGTTTATGTAGTGCAGGAATACAAGCCTCTCTAATTGCGTTTAAATCCGCATATTTTGACTTAAAGAAAGGATTTGAACTTCCTTTTGTAGCGTTACCCATTTCCATTTGTGCCGCTAATATTGCTTTTGATATTTCTTTCATTTTAAATTAATTGGTTTTGAAATTTGTTTAATTCTTTTTTTAAAACTTGATTTTCGGGTGAATATTGATTTTATCCAGTTGTTAATTAGCTTTTCCATTGCAAGTCTTTAATTACGTAGTTAATTAATTGATGTTGCTTTTCAGTTGAGTTAATAAATAAATCTGAATAAATAAACTCCTGTGGATTCAAGTCGATAATTTCGCCTTCAGAACATAGTAGTTCGTTTGCTCCAGTTGCTTCTATCCACTCATAAACTTTTGCCATGCTTATTTTTAGCTCTGTTACATCGGGCATTGGAAAATCATATCCTTTTGGAAATATAACTTGATATTCGTTGATTAATGGAAACTTCATAATTCTAAAACTTCAATTCCTTTCATAGTGGTTTCAAAAAACTTTTGATTAGCTTTGAATACTTGCTCTACTTCTGACTTGTCGCAAAGTACCAATTCTTTAAATACAATCATTGATGATTCTGGTGTAGTTTGATAAGTAAAACCTTCAGTAATACATAATCCCAATTTCTCGCTGAAAAAAGCATAGTAAGTCTGTTTGGAATAATTGTAATTTGTTTTGTAAAAACTTGGAAATGTGATTTCAATTTCCGTTGCGATTGTTTCTTTAACTGTAATTTTCATTTTTTTAATTGTTTAATTGTAAGGCAAAATACGTTCATTCATTTCATATATTTATCGGGTTTGCTAATTTATAATCATTCTAAATAGATACCTATTCTTTGGTTTAAATCGTATCTTAATTGGATTCTTTCGGCTGATGTGTAGCTATTCCCTAATTCAATCAATTCCTTCCTAATCAACTTTGCAATAATTATTTTATCCTTTATGGTTTCTATTGTTAGGTTTATTGGTTTAGTTGATTTAAGGCTATTTAATAACTCTAAATAATCTTTGCCATACATTCTTACTACTCCATCCTGATAACGTATTGTATCGCCTGAATTAAACGAATTTGAATGCTCTGACTGGAGATGTATATTATGAAGATTAAATCTAATTGTATCGTTACTGCCCCTCGATATGTAATGCCCTGCATTCATCTTGCCTACTTTTGCACCTGTGGCAATGCAGCCCATATCTTTATCAATCAATCTTACTATGCCGTTAATTACTTCCTGTAATAATCCTTTCCATTCGCTTAACGTGGTAATCTTTTCCTTTCGTTCTGCCTTTTCTTTAACCCAATCCTTTTTTGCTTTTTTCGCCTGATTAGATTTGCTATATTCAACTGAACACATAAACGAACATACCATTTGCAAGGGTCTATCGGGAATAAATTTGGTTTTGCATTGCTTACAGGATTTTGGTTTCATATTAAAATATAGGTTCTCTATCAGTAAAATTAAAGTCTTGAATTGGCAACTCGTGTTTATCTCTAAATCTATTAAATTCACCTTCAAAAATAACCAATGTAGCACCGCAAAACCCTAATCTATATTTAGCTATAATTATCAAAGCATCTGATTCTGAAAATTGAATATCAAATCCTTTTACTTCTGTTACTCCGTGATGGAATGGTCTTGATGGAAATATTACAATGTCTGCATTAGCTTCTAAGCCTCCTGATTCTTTTAAATCTGATAATTGTGGAAGTCTATAAGTGCCTTTTTCAAGTCGTGCCATTTGACTTAATGCCATTACAGGTATATCACATTCCATTGCAATCCCTTTTAAGTCTTTGGCAATATCTGATACTTCTTCCTCCCGGGTGGAATACTTTGCTTTTGAACCTTTTGAAATTTGGATATAATCTACAAAAATCATTTTAACACCGTATTCTTTTATGGCTGATTTGGTAATGGCTTTAATTTCCATCGTACTTAATCCACTTGCATCAACTATATAAAAAGGAATGTTTAAAGACTTTTCTGTATGATAAGCTACTTCTGTAAATTTATCATCAACAATCCTTCCTGAACGTATTGATTTAATATCGGTTTCAGCTAATGAACTTAGAACCTTTGAAGCTATTTGCATTCCCTTCATTTCCATTGAAAAGAATAATACAGGTGTTCCACTTTTGGCAATATTAAAAGCCTCGTTTACTGCTAAGGTTGTTTTACCTTCTCCTGGTCTTGCACCTACAATTATTAAATCAGGTGAACAATATCCCATTAAATTTTTATTTATCTCTTTTAAGCAACTTGGTAGTCCTATTAATTCGTGACC
The DNA here is from genome assembly GCA_049318585.1 of Bacteroidia bacterium. Taxonomy (GTDB): domain Bacteria; phylum Bacteroidota; class Bacteroidia; order UKL13-3; family UKL13-3; genus JAAFJM01. Next base: position 21,299 of record JBMOGB010000043.1, read on the forward strand.
TAAATTTCTATTGCTTTCCATTTGGTCAAATACCTTTGAACCTGCCTTTGAGATATGTTGTATTTGGGTTTTCTTTAAATCAATATTTGATTCAAGTTTTTTAATTAAACCTCCTACTAAATCAAAAGTATCATTTTCGTTAAAAGCATTTTCTAATCCATCAGATAAAACTTGTATTGTTTTTCGAGTTATTGATTTCTCTTTTACTATGTGAGAATGATATTCTACGTTTGCGGCACTTGCTATGCGATTTGTGAGACTTACAATAAAAAAAGTACCTCCAATACTATCTAATATCTTTTTTGTCCTTAAATCGTTTGTAACGGTTAAAATATCAATGTCTTTTTTATCGTGATAAAGTGAAAGAATAGATTTGTAAATTTCTTTATGTGGTTCTGAATAAAAATCGTTAGGTTCTAATAAACTTACAACTTTATCAATTGTCCCACGTTCAAGTAATATTGCACCTAAAACCGCTTCTTCTAACTCTATTGCTTGTGGTGGTAATTTTCCGCCATTTGATAATTCTTTTCTCATAACATTTTTGGTATAGGTTGGATTGATTCTTTTACAAAATTAGTTTTTTCTCTGCTTGACCAAGTTTCTAATCTATAAGATAATTCCCAAGCCTTTTCAAGTTCCTGCTTAAATTTAGTATTTGATTTATTAGGTTGAGTCCAATACTTATAAAATTGGTTTAATAAATCTCTACCATATTTTGATTTAAAAGGTTCGAGTGTGGAAGCAAATTTTAATTTACGTTCCTCTATATTGTTTATTGTTATATTGTTTGTTTGTTTATCTATACTACTATTGCTTTGCCCAT
>JBMOGB010000044.1:0-22081 GCA_049318585.1 Bacteroidia bacterium
CGGCATTCTATGTTAGAAAATGACCAAACTCGAGAGCCCTGCATGAAATGCAGGGACAATGAAACAGAATGAAAACAACTCTGAAGGAGTTGAATATTTAAACACAATTATTTTATCCGATATTCGATTCCATTTTTAACAAGTAATTCAAATTAAATCAATTTTACCAAATAAAAAACACGCCCGAAAGCGTGTTTTTTATTTAATCTTTCAATCTTCTAATTTTTCAATCTTTCAATCCCCATTACAAATTCTTCAAAGCCAATAATTTTTGCCAATGGCTGTTAACTCCTTCTTGAGCTTGGGCTAATAGTTTTTCGGCATGTTCAGGATTTGAACGAGTTAACACACTAAACCTAGTTTCTTTGTATAAAAAATCTTTTACAGGCATTGAAGGTTCTTTGCTATCCACAACAAATCTTTCGCCTTTTTCTTTTAAAGGATTATACCTAAACAATGGCCAGTAGCCAGTTTTAACCGCATTTTCTTGTTGATCTACCGCGTGCATCATATCATATCCGTGCGCGATACAATGACTGTAAGCTATAATTAACGAAGTTCCAGGAAATGCTTCTGCTTCTTGAATGGTTCTAATGGCATGTGTATCGTTTGCGGCCATAGCTATTTGTCCAACGTAAGCCGAACCATGTGCAATGGCTTGCATGGCCAAATCTTTTTTGCCCGATGCTTTTCCGTTTACAGCAAATTTAGCGCTTGCTCCTATTGGTGTTGATTTTGATTTTTGTCCACCTGTATTTGAATAAACTTCTGTATCCAAAACAATGATATTTAAGTTTTCGCCTGTTGATAAAACATGGTCTAATCCACCAAATCCTATATCGTAAGCCCAACCATCGCCACCCATAATCCAATGCGATTTTTTAACTAAATTATCAGCAATCATTGTTAATTGTTTTGCTTCAAAAGTAGAAAGCGGTGCAATGCGTTTGCGCAATTCTTTTACCAACTCGCGTTGTTTATGTATTCCTGCTTCTAGCGTTTGATCGGTATTTAATATTTCATCTGCAAATTCAACTCCTACTATATCTCTTAAACCAAATAATAAGTGCTGTGCAATTTCTGTTTTTTTATCGAATGCTAATTTTATTCCTAAACCAAATTCGGCATTGTCTTCAAACAATGAATTAGCCCAAGCTGGTCCATTGCCATCGGCATTGGTAGTCCAAGGTGTAGTTGGTAAATTCCCACCATAAATTGATGAACAACCTGTAGCGTTTGCTACCACCATTCTATCGCCCCAAAGCTGCGAAATTAGTTTTACATAAGGAGTTTCACCACAGCCCGAACATGCACCTGAAAACTCAAATAATGGTTCTAAGAATTGTGTTCCTTTTACTGTGTTTTTATTCACTGTCAAACGATCCATTTCAGGTATTGAAAGGAAATATTCCCAATTTTCTTTTTCCGCTTCTTTAATTGGAAGTTGCGGTTTCATGTTCAATGCTTTTACGCCTGGTTCAGTTTTACTTTCTATTGGGCAATACTCGTAACAAAGGTTACAACCAGTACAATCTTCAATGGCAACTTGTAAAGTATAAGCTTGAGTTTCTTTGTTAAATTCTTTTCCAATTGGCGCTACATGCTTAAAGGTTTCTGGAGCATTTTCTAATAATTCTTTATCGTAAACCTTTGGCCTAATGGCAGCATGCGGACAAATTAAGAAGCACTTACCACATTGTGAACATGACGATGCATCCCAAACAGGAACTGAATCGGCAATGTTTCTTTTTTCCCATTGTGTGGTTCCAACTGGATAAGTTCCATCAACTGGAAATGCGCTAACTGGTAATTCATCACCTTCAAATGAAATAATTTTTGCCAGAACATTTTTCACAAATTCAGTGGCATCATCCGAAACTAGTTTATCACTTTCTAATTTACCAGCAATGTATTTTGAGTAATCTATTTCAAACAGATTTTCCAAAGTTTTATCTACCGCTTCAAAGTTTTTTTGAACTACTTGTTCCCCTTTTGCTGAATACGATTTTTTGATGGCATCTTTAATTTTTTGAATGGCTTCTTCTCTTGGCAATATGCCTGAAATGGCAAAGAAACAAGTTTGTAAAATAGTATTTACCCTACTTCCCATGCCAGTTTCACGTGCTACTTTCGAAGCATTGATGACATAAAATTTCAACTCTTTTTCTATAATTTCTTCTTGAATATGTTTAGGTATTTTATCCCAAATATCTTCAATAGAATAAGGTGTGTTTAATAAAAATGTTGCACCATGTTCAGCATCTTTTAGTACATCGTATTTATTAATAAAATTAAACTGATGCACGGCAATAAAATTAGCTGAATTTACCAAGTAAGTAGAGAGAATTGGGTTTTTACCAAAACGCAAATGTGATACAGTTAATGAACCCGATTTTTTTGAATCGTAAACAAAATAACCTTGCACATAATTATCGGTGGTATCGCCAATAATTTTGATAGAATTTTTATTGGCACTTACTGTTCCATCGGCACCTAAACCATAAAACAAACCTCTGAACAAATGTTGTTTATCTAAACAAAAATGCTTATCGTAATCTAAACTTGTATGCGTTACATCATCATTAATTCCTATTGTAAAATGGTTTTTAGGAGAAACGTTTTTCATTTCATCAAAAATGCCTTTTACCATAGCCGCATTAAACTCTTTGGAAGCCAAGCCATATCTACCTCCAGTAACTTTTGGAAGTGTTCCTTCCCAACCTTCTACCAACGCATTTACCACATCCATATATAAAGGTTCGCCAATACTTCCTGGTTCTTTACACCTGTCGAGCACGGTAATATTTTTCACCGATTTTGGAATTTCATTGATAAATTCTTTTACTTCAAATGGACGGAACAAACGAACATATAAATAGCCCACTTTTTCGCCATTATTGTTTAAATATTCCATTGTTTCATGAACAGTGTTTGAACCAGAACCCATAATAATGATAATTCTGTCAGGTGTTTCATGTCCGTAATATTCGTATAGTTTATATTTTCTGCCAGTTAATTCACCAAACTTTTTCATCATTTGGTTTACTACAATTGGAACGTTTAGGTAAAATTTGTTTCCCGCTTCACGACTTTGAAAAAACACATCTGGATTTTGCGCAGTACCACGAATAGAAGGATTTTCGGGCGACATAGCATGTTGTCTGTGAATTAAAATATCGCGTTCATCAATCATTTCTTTGATAATCGCATCTTCAATCACATCCACTTTCATTAACTCATGCGAGGTTCTGAAACCATCAAAAATATTTAAGAAAGGAATTTTAGAACGCAGTGTTGAAGCTTGTGAAATTAACGCCATGTCCATGGCCTCTTGCGCATTCCTTCCAAAAAGCATGGCCCAACCAGTTTGGCGCACCGACATTACATCGGAATGATCACCAAAAATAGAAAGTGCATGCGTAGCTAATGCACGAGCCGCAATGTGAAAAACTGTAGGAGATAATTCGCCAGCAATTTTATACATATTAGGAATCATGAGTAACAAACCTTGAGAACATGTAAATGTAGAAGCTAAAGTTCCGCCTTGCAAAGCACCATGAATGGCACCAACTGCACCAGCTTCACTTTGCATTTCCATGATTCGAGGTATTTCACCATAAATATTTTTTTTACCTGCTGCACTCCATTCATCGCAATGTTCACCCATGGTAGATGAAGGAGTAATAGGATAAATAGCGCAAACTTCGTTTGTTTTGTAAGCAATATAAGCTGCTGCTTCATTGCCATCCATAATTTTTATATTAGCCATAACTGATTTTTGTTTTGATTGCTAAACCGATAATTTTATAAAAAACGATCCATTTAGAAATTACTTACACTAAATGAGATACAAAGCTAATGCTATATAAAATAGTTAAAATGATTGCTGTCAACAACCTTTGTGAGCGATGTTAGGTTTTAAAAATGGTGGTGTTTGGTTTTAAAAAAGTCAATGATTTCATATAAATAGTTTATTGAATCATTAATTATAAAATAATTATGTTGGAATACTGATAATTGATTTATATTCCCCAATATTTTGTTGTTATTATTCTTTTAAAAAATAAATTTACAATAGAAACTTAGTACAATAATTATGAAAAATATAAATTCAAAGTTTAAAGTTTTGCTATTCTTTATTAGCTTTCAGATTGTTTCTTTTAGTATGGTAGCACAACAATTATTATGGGCAAAACAATTTAGTCATAATGTTGGTGATAGCCTTAAATATTCAGTTGGCCAATCAATAGATGTTGATAAAACAGGAAATATTTACACAGTTGGTTCTTTCAGCGGCACAGTAGATTTTGATCCCGGAGTTGGTACGTTTAATTTAAATTCATCGGGAGATTTTGATATTTATATTAGTAAATTGAGTCCTTCAGGGAGTTTTATTTGGGCAAAAAAAATAGGTGGTTCTGGAAGAGATGGTGGTTCTGCCATAAAAGTTGATTCTATTGGAAGTATTTTTATTACTGGAGATTTCGAAAATACGGTTGATTTTGATCCAGGAATTGGAGTGTCTAATTTAACTTCTCCTTACAAAACATATATCTGTAAGTTAGATTCTAATGGTAATTTTATTTTTGCCAAAGCTACAGGAGGAACTATATCAAACACAATTGGTATAGATCGTTTAGGAAATATTTATACCTCTGGAGAAGTATATTCATCCGGTGATTTTGATCCAGGAGCTGGTTTATTTTATATAAATAATGGTGGGATTTTTATAAGTAAATTAAACCCTTTAGGTATTTTTGTTTGGGCTAAAGGTGTTAGTGGAAGTATAGATTGTAATTCTCTAGACTTAGATAATAATGGGAATGTTTTTATTACGGGTACCTTTGGAAATACTGTAGATTTCAACCCAGGTACTTCAACTAATAATTTAACTGCAAATGGAATAAATGAGTCCTTTTTATTGAAATTAAGTTCAGCTGGAAATTTTGTTTGGGCTAAAAATTTTGGTGGACTAAGTATTGGATATAAAATAACTTTAGATGTTAATGGCGGGGTATACTCAACAGGAAGTTTTGCCGGCACACGAGATTTTGATCCTGGAGCAGGTACTTTTAATCTTTCTTCAGGTGCAGACAATAACGAGGATGCATATATTAGTAAACTAGACAGTGCAGGTAATTTTATTTGGGCTAAAAGAATTGGAGGACCAGGGCCGGAAATAAGTTATTTTGTTAAATTAGATTCTTTAGGAAATGTTTACACTACGGGTACATATTGGTCTGATGATACAGATTTTGATCCTGGTGTTGATGTTTATAAAATAAAAAGTAAAAATAAATACTATGGTGTTTTTATGTGTAAATTAAATAACTCCGGAAATTTTATTTGGGCAAAAAAACTAATTGATGTTGGTCAAAATAATGGTAATCAAAACAAATGCAATTCAATTTGTTTTGGGAAAAATTATCAAATATACTCAACTGGAACCTTTGGTGGCACAGCTGATTTTGATCCTGGAACAGGTGACTATAACCTTACTTCTGCTGTTATTTCAGGAAGTTCAGCTTTTGTTCATGCCATGTGCAATTATAATATAACTATAACAACTGCTCCCGTTATTTGTGGTGGTCAAAGTTTAAATTTAACTGTTAATAGCGTTTTAGGAGCAACTTATAATTGGACAGGACCAAATGGTTTTACATCTAACATTCAAAATCCAATTGTTTCAAATGTTAGTTCATTAGCTGCTGGAAATTATACTGTTACGGTTAATAATGGTTGCTCTACTTCAGAATCTATGAATATTATTGTAAAACCTAAACCTTTATTATTTTTATCTAGCAACAGTCCAGTTTGTATAGGAGATACATTGAAATTAAATATAAATAATTTGGGTTTTACTGCTACCTACAATTGGAGTGGCCCTAATAATTTCAATTATTTATCTTATATACCGGTAAATCCAAATAGAAATGCAAGTATAATAAATTCAACTTTAGCTGCAAATGGATTGTATAAAGTGGTAATAAAAGACTCAAACAATTGCGTAGATAGCAGTGTAATAAATGCTACTATTAATTCAAAACCAGTAATTAATATTAATACCTCTTCAAATGCAGTTTGCTTCGGAAAAAACATTACTTTAACCGCAACTGGAGCCAAAACATATAATTGGACTGGAGGTATTACAAATGGTGTTCCATTCGCAAGCTCAACTATAACATCATTTACTGTAACTGCAACAGATAGCAATGGTTGCATAAGTAATGCAACTAAACAAATTACAGTAAATATTTTACCAATAATAGAAACTGTTACAACAGATAATTCAAAATGCAGTGGAACATGTAACGGTTCTATTAATGTTTCGGAAACATTTGGAAATCCACCATTCAACTATCTTTGGGATTCAACTACTAATTATAAAACAACAAAGGATTTGAATTCACTTTGTGAGGGAATGTATGTACTTAAAGTTACAGATATTAATTCATGCTATAATTATGATACAAGCTATATAAGTATAACACCTGTTACCAACCCCAACATATACCTTACCAACCTAGCGGCCATTGATCAGGTGAAATTATCTCCTGCTTTTGCTTCGTTTTATAGTTATAATTTACCAACATCAATCAATGCAAATCCATCTAATCCTCGAAACTTTGTAGATCCAGGAAAAAAGGCAAGATTCAAAGTAGAGTGTACCAATCAAAAAGCAAACGGACAATCAATAGTAAGTGGAATTTGTAAGGTTAGAAGCAATAGTCCTTTTATTAAAATAACCGACAGTTCTTCTGCATTAAATAATATTGGTTGGAGTAAAAATGCTTGGTCGGCCGATGAATTTGAAATTGATATTGATTCAAAAATACCACAAGGAAATAGTGTTTTTATTGATTTTGTAGTACAAGAAAATGGACAAGATTATGCTACCACTTGCATTTCAATTCCAATTTCGCCATTAGTTTATTCTCCTACAATTACTTCTACTATCGATGATGACAACAATCCAGATAGTAAAGGCAATGACAACGATATTTGCGACCCAAATGAAACCATTGAATTTTATCCGTGGTTAGATAATAATTCGCCATTAAATGCCGAATATGTTAGAGGTAAATTTGAAAACTTAGACAACCATAGTTTTATAAAAATTTGGAACGATACTCCTGGAGTAAATACAAGGGTTTTTGACGCAACTTGGTGGAATTTTTCATTTGCTAAACCACAAACTATTAATTTGTTTTCTAAAAATACAACTCCAGAATATGATTTTGTTTTTGATTATAAAAACAATACAACAACCAATGATTTTAAATTATACCTAGTATTAGCGGGTGGTTTCAGGCTATTCAATGGCGATGCATTATCGTTAGTTCAATGGTCGTTACCCTATACTTTTTCTAATAAAGAATCTGTTTCTATCAATGACAATTGGAATAAATATAATTATTTAAACATTTATCCTAACCCATCAACAGGTATATTTACGATTGAAAACAAAGAAAATGAAATCAAAGAAGTCAAAGTTTTTGATATAAATGGAAAATTGATGGATAGCTTTCAAATGAAAGAAAGTTCAACTCAAACTCTAAATTATAATCACCTTAGTAATGGCTTATATTTAGTAAAGGTTATAGACAAAATTGGCATTGTGAGTAATAGTAAAATAGTAATTAACAAATAAATGAAAAACATACTTTTATTCGTGGTTTTTTTAACTATAATTTCTTGTTCAAAAACAACTGAAAATACAACTAATTCAAGTGGTGTGAGTAACGATTTGCATTTAAGTTTTGTAACTCCCGATTGGAATAGAACTATTAATTGCGACCAACTAAATTTGTTTCCAATTTATTTAAACGATAGTACAAATTATGTTTCTGCTTCTTCCGCATCAACATTAGAAACTTTTTGTTTTTCGTTACCAGCAGATAGTTCGCAAATGGTTAAGTCATCTAATTTGAAAAAGTATGCCATTAGAAACTTTTTTGAAAATAATTCACCTTTCGAATTTTCACAGAAATTGCCATTAAATAGCGGAAGTAGTTTACGTTTGGTAAGCATGGATAGCCTTTCTAATTTTAGTAATAACGAAGTTTCTGAAATAAACTACATTGGTTTTGAGACCAATTATTGCTTATTTAAAGTTAAATGTAAATATGTAATGTTTACAAAAGAAGTTGGCAACGAAACCAATATAAAACCTGTATCAGGAACCTTTCATTTTAAAGTAAGAACAAGTAGGAAATAAACTGTAGTTATTTATAATTATTTACAGATTCCCTACCCTATTTCTTCCAATTTCTTTTGCAAAGCAAACATTTCATCTCTTAAACGAGCAGCTTCCATAAAGTCCATTTCCTTGGCAGCTTTTTGCATGCGTTTTTGAGTTTCACCAATCATTTTTTCTAGTTTTGGTTTACTCAAATATTCTAAAATTGGATCAGCAGCTAAGTTCATTTCTGTTGGTTCTACATAAGCTTTTGCTTCAGGTGCAAATATTTGTTTTGCATCGGCCATGCTGGTTTGTTTCAGAATTTCCTCGCGTGTACGTTTAATTGTTTTTGGAGTTATGCTATGCAATGTGTTGTAAGCAATTTGTTTTTCACGTCTTCTATCCGTTTCATCAATAGTACGTTGCATGCTGGCTGTCATTCTATCGGCATACATTATTACTTTACCTCTTTCATTCCTAGCAGCTCTTCCAATGGTTTGTGTCAATGATTTATCATTACGTAAAAATCCTTCTTTATCCGCATCCATAATGGCAACCAAACTTACTTCTGGTAAATCTAAACCTTCGCGCAAAAGGTTTACACCAATCAACACATCAAACACCCCTAAACGCAAATCTCTTAATATTTCTACACGGTCTAATGTTTTTACTTCACTGTGAATGTATCTGCATTTGATATTCAATTTACCCATGTATTTGCTCAACTCTTCAGCCATTCGTTTAGTTAAAGTGGTTACCAAAATACGGTCACCCATTTTGATGCGTTCATCTATTTCATCCAATAAATCATCTACCTGATTTAAGCTTGGACGAACTTCAATGGTTGGATCAATTAAACCAGTAGGACGAATAATTTGTTCCACCACCACACCTTCAGTTTGCCTAATTTCATAATCGGCAGGAGTTGCACTTACATAAATAGTTTGACCAATCATGCTTTCAAATTCATTAAATTGAAGGGGACGGTTATCCATTGCCGAAGGCAACCTAAAACCATATTCTACTAAGTTTTCTTTACGACTTCTATCGCCACCATACATGGCTCGCACTTGCGGAATACTCACATGGCTTTCGTCCACCATGAGTATAAAATCTTTTGGGAAATAATCTAAAATACAAAACGGACGGTCACCAGGTTTGCGTTTATCCATGTAACGGCTATAGTTTTCTATTCCACTGCAATAACCTAACTCACGCATCATTTCTAAATCAAAATTAGTGCGTTCTTCCAATCGTTTGGCTTCAATGTGTTTTCCAATTGATTTAAAATATTCAATTTGCGCTACCAAATCATCTTGAATATCACGCATGGCTTCATGTAATTGCTCTTTTGGAGTAACGTAAATATTAGCTGGAAAAATGGCACAATCTTCTACCGATTCTTGTTTTTTTCCACTCACTGGATCAATGATATCAATGCTTTCAATTTCATTTCCAAAAAATGAAATACGAAAAGCAAAATCGGCATAAGCCGGAAATACATCCAACACATCGCCTTTTACTCTAAAATTTCCTCGGGTAAAATCGGCTGTAGTTCTGCTGTATAATGAATCGACTAATGCATATAAAACGGTGTTTCTTACAATACTTTGACCAACATGTAATCGAACAACGCTGCTTTCATAATCTTTCGGATTTCCAGCACCATAAATACAACTAACGGAAGCAATTACTAAAACATCTCTTCTTCCCGATATTAAAGCTGAAGTAGTAGAAAGTCTCATTTTTTCTATCTCTTCATTAATTGCCATGTCTTTTTCTATATAAGTATTGCTCGAAGGAATAAATGCTTCGGGCTGATAATAATCGTAGTACGAAACAAAATATTCAATTCTGTTTTCAGGAAAAAACTGTTTGAATTCGCTGTAAAGCTGTGCCACCAAAGTTTTATTATGACTTAAAATTAAAGTGGGCCTTTGCACTTGTGCAATTACATTGGCCATGGTAAATGTTTTACCACTTCCTGTAACACCTAATAATACTTGACTTTTATCGCCACGGTTCAATCCTTCTACCAATGATTTGATGGCACTTGGTTGATCTCCAGTTGGCACATACTCGCTTGTTAACTTAAATTCCACGAAGCAAATTTATGGTATTTTTATGTTTGAAAAATATAAACGTTTTTTAAAACAAAAAAGGAGCAAATGATTCGTTTGCTCCTTTTTTGTTTTTATAAATATTCTTACTTCACCAATGCTTTAATTTTTTCTTCTAAAGTAAATTCATCACCTTCCAAATAACCAGTATGGCTATAAACAATATTGCCTGTTTTGTCTAATAAAAAAGTATGAGGAGGGTTTACCACATTCATGGCACGCATCATATCACTATTAACATCTAATAAAATATCAAAAGGCCAAGCTTGACCATCTACATAAGGTTTTACTTTCATTACATTTCTTGCATTGTCAATGGTAACAGCTACAACTATAACATCGTATTTGGTTTTCCATTCTTCATAAAGTTCACTGATGTTATTTAACTCTTTTTTGCAAGGTGTACACCAAGTAGCCCAAAAACTTACAATTACTATCTTACCTTTTTTCGAATAATCACTTACATTTACTAGTTTACCGTTTATATCTTTTAAACTAATATCGGGCAATGTTTGTTTTTGTGCTTGCGCAAATACAAGGTTAACAGTTAATAAAGTAAAAATGGTGATAAATAGTTTCATTCCTTTTACTTGGTTTAGAATTTTCATTTGGGCTAGTTTTTAGATTTGTAAAATAAATTTATAATTATCACTTATCAAAATTATTGCCAAAAAAAAATTTTATTTTTTTATCAAATTCATATAGCAACTTTGGCAAGCATTTTGTAATGTTGAAGAAAAATAAACTAAACCATTTTATGAAAAAGATAATAATTGCTTTGAGCACCATAGGAGTTTTAATTAGCTCAAGTTGTGGTAACAGAAAAATTGAAAGAGTAGATCCAAATTTAGCTACAGATATTAGTGGTAGATGGAATGATACCGACAGTAAATTAGTTTCATTAGAAATGATAAATGATGCATTAATGGTTAACAGAAACTGGATAGCTCAATTTGAAGCAAGATTGCACCGAAAACCAGTGTTAATTATTGGAAATGTTAGAAATAAAACCAGTGAATATATTGACGCAACATATTTTATAAAAGCAATGGAAATTGCATTTATTAATGGAGGTACAGTTAGTGTTGTTCAAAGTTCAGAAGATAGAAGTCCAATACGTGATGAAAGAAACGATCAACAAACTTTTGCAAGTGAAGAGACTAAAAAAAGATGGGGTAAAGAAAAAGGAGCAGATTTTATGATGAATGGAGTTATTGTATCTGTTATCGATGAGTATAAAAACCGCAAATCGGTAGCATACCAAGTAAACCTAGAATTGACTGATTTGGAAACAAACGAAAAAGTTTGGATTGGACAAAAACAAATAAAAAAATTAGTTAAAAACTAAATTTCTAATAAGTAAAAAGCCTACCAATTAAGTAGGCTTTTTACTTAAAATATCTTCCATTTTAAACAAAAATATTTATCAAAAAAATAGCTTACATATTATTGTTAGTTGCCCTAACTATGCTAACTGCATGTGCTACTTTTTATCAAAAGCAAGCAGATGTATTGGATGCTGTTTATAATGGAAATATTGATAAAGCCGAAGCTTTAATGAATGATGCTAGGTGGCAAAAACCTAATAGAAACAGATTGCTTTTTTACTTAAATAAAGGAACTATTTTATGGATGAATGGAAAAAATTCAGAAAGCAATCAGTATTTTTTAAAAGCCGATTTATTTGTAGAAGATTACAGAAAAAACTATGCTACTGAATTAGCTAGCGTGCTTATAAATCCAAATTACAGCACTTATAATGGTGAATCGTTTGAACAAATATTGATTCACTATTATGCTACTATAAATTTTGTTCAATTAGGTGATTTAGACAATGCTTTAGTGGCTTGCAAGCGTATGATTGCAACTAGTCAAAAAGTAAATGATTTACTGGGAAATAAAAACAAATATAAACGTGATGCTTTTGCCCATAATTTACTAGGAATGATCTATGATGCTCAAGGTGATTACAATAATGCTTTTATTGCTTACAGAAATTCATTGAACATTTACAAAGAAGATTATAAATCACAGTTAGGAACTGAAATTCCTTTGCAACTTAAAAAAGACATTTTGCGTACTGCAAAAATTATTTACTTTAATGAAGAAGTTGAAAAATATGAAGCCGAATTTAGTTTAAAAACTGAACTTTTACCTGAAGGTTTTGCCCCTTTGGTGTTTTTTTGGAATAATGGACTTGGACCAATTAAAGATGAAAGTTCTATCAATTTTGTTACTTATCCTTTACAAAATGGATTTGTAAACTTTGTAAATGTGGAGCTTGGTTTAAGTTTTCCTATTTATGTTGGAAATGCCGATGACAGAAAAAATATTACCGCTTTAAATATTGTAAGAGTTGCTTGGCCCAAATATGTAACTCGTGTTCCAACTTATAAAAATGCAGTTTTAAAAGATAGTTTGAACAATGTTTTTAAACTTGATTTGGGTGAAGATATCAACGCAATTGCTTATAAAAGCTTAGATGACAGAATGCTTAAAGAAATTGGAGAAGCAATTTTGCGATTAGCATTGAAGCAAGTAGCCATTGCCTTAGCAAAAAAAGAAAATCAAGGTGCTGGAGTGGCATTAAGTATTTTAAGTGCTGCTACCGAAAAAGCTGACACCCGAAATTGGCAGTTTTTACCTTATTCTATTAATTATACGAGGGCTTTTTTGCCAATTGGCAAACAAAATATTGTGCTTGAAACCTCTTCAAATAATAGTAAAGAAAAGAATAATTTCTTTGTAAATATGGAAAAAGGAAAAACCAATTTTCAAGCATTTCAAACTTTACAATTTGATGGCTTTGCCGATAAATTTGGAAATAGAATTGATTTTGTTCGTTAATCTCAAAATACGCATTAGAAAATCTATTACGAATCAAATCTACTTCAAATCAGTGTTTTCTTAAATTTGAAAAATGTAGCGCTGCTATGATTTTTGAAAATTAAGGAACTGATTTATTATATATTTAACTCTAATAACGAAGTTCTAAAGCGTATTCTGGGTTAACAGTAAAAATTTGAAGTGGAATTGCACCAATTTGTTATTTCTTAAGTAAACAATATTGATATACCTACTAAGATTTTCAGATATGTAATTTCAGAAAAAAAAACCGAAACATTGCTGCCTCGGTTTCAAAAAAAGCAAATATCATAGGTATTACTTTTTTAGTTTTCTTAATCCATAAACAGCTCCAGCCAATGCAAGTAAGGTTATTCCTCCATCTACCGGAACGTCTTGTGGTTCATCGTCAAATCCGCCAGTTCCACCAGTACTGCCAGGTTGTGCATATAAGGCCAATGAAATACCTATAAATGCAATAATATATGCTATTTTCTTTTTCATTTCTTTTTGGTTTTTTAGTTGATTGAGTTAATTAAGTTAATTGGGTTGATTGAGTTAATTGGGTTGATTTTTTTACTTCTTATTTACCAATCAACCTTTTAACCAATCAACAATTAAACTATTTCACAAACTTGATGGTTTTATTGAATCCGTTTGAATCATTTACCTTTAAAAAATAAGTTCCACTACTTAGGTTTTGAACACTGAATGTTTTGCTATTTCCATCCATCATCAGTTTTTCAATTTCAACGCCAGTAATGGAATAAATGGTAATTTCGGCTTCATTAAATGTTCCATTTTGAACTGAAATATTTAAACTTTCATTCACCGGATTTGGGAATAATTTTACAAGCAATAGGCTTGATGTATTCATTTCATTTACACCCATACTTTTGTTGGTAAAAATCACTTCTAATCTGCCATTTTCAGTTGATGCTTTATTGGCATCAATGCTAAAAATATATTGATTTGTTTTCCTTAAATCAGTCAATGTATTTTTATAATTATCTTTCAAATAAATATATATTCCTGCATCAAAATTTTCCATTTGACTAAAAACCAAAGGATAATTTCCAACATACGTAGCCCAAACACTTAAAGGAACTGTTTTATTAGTTAAACTATTTTTGTTCAAATAATTAACCATACTGTATTTGTCTGGACTAAAATAAGATGCAATATTTGAATTTGGATTGATAATTTTTTTAGTGTCTTCGTTTGCTATAAAATCATCGTTTTTATTTTCCATAAATCGAATAACAGTTTCATCACTTTCTATGGTATCGTTCTTAATTTTTATACGTAAAGTATTTGTTTCTGGAGCTTTGAATAAATCGGATGGAGTATTGCTTACTTTCACACTTTCAGTAATTGATAATGCAGGACTACCAGTTGCTTGGATAAAAAATGCTTGTCCACTTGAAATATATCTGGTAACTGAATTTACAGTAGTTGTTCCATCGAATGAGCCATAAGAATTACTGATAGGATTCCATATCCAAATGGTGTTTTGAATATTGGTTTTTGTCCAACCCGATGAAGCATTCCAATCAATTGGACTTGGAAAAGGATTTCCTACTAAATTCCAACCATTTCCAAGAGTAGGATTATAAGTAATTGGAATATTTACAGGGCTAACTGGATATGTTCCACTCACCCAAATAGTCGTTTCGTTTGGCGAAGTATCGGAACTTG
The DNA here is from genome assembly GCA_049318585.1 of Bacteroidia bacterium. GTDB lineage: Bacteria > Bacteroidota > Bacteroidia > UKL13-3 > UKL13-3 > JAAFJM01. The sequence goes on from JBMOGB010000044.1 coordinate 14,845, forward strand.
AAACCAACGATTTTGTTCTATCGCCTCTTACATAAACCCTGTAACCTTGTCCGTTATTTAAAACAGAGTTTCCGTCAATTGCTTCCCATTTTGAGTTTAAATCACTTCCACCAGTTGACAATGATTCGTTATATTTAAAAGCAGAAGGTTGATTAGTAGTAGAGGCATCAACGGTTCCAGTAGAATTGGTTATATGAATACCTCTTCCCGAATTAGTTGCACCATTATCTCGCCACTGTAAAGTAGTTCCTCCAACAACTGGTGAGGCTAAAAAACGGTATCTCCTAAAACTAGAAGGCAAATATCTTTCTACAGTAATATTTCCTGAAATAGCCGACCCTGAACTTAACTGACCTATGCTTGCCGTTCCAGAACTATTCGATTTTAAAGTTAAATAACCGCCAGTTGCTAAAACTGCAGTTCCCGATTGGGTTAAATTTCCTGTATATGAAACGGTAGTAGCTAATGTTTTTGTTCCACCATTGCTAGCAGCACCAAAACCTAAGTTTGAAACTGTAATTGCACTTCCTGTTACTGACTGATTTGACGTTTGTAAAATTTGAGTCCCTGTTAAATTAATGGTTCCACTACTTGCCGATAATGTTCCATTATTGGTTAAATTATAACCAACATCTAATGTGTTAGCTCCTAAAGTATGGGTAGTTCCTGATTTTAATTCGTAGTTTCTACATGTTACTGCTCCAGTTAAAGTTCCATTGTAAACAATAACATCTTTGCTAGAAACTGGTGCAATGGTTGAAACCACACCTGCTGAAGTTGAACCAGCATTCCATTGAGTTCCGTTCCAGTAAATTGGAGTAGAACAATTGGTTTGAGTACCAGTTACTGTTGTTCCATTTACTGCAATGGCAGATGCTGTAGTTAAAGAATCGGTATAAGTAAATCCGCAAGTGTTTGTTCCTGAAAATTTGCAAGCAAAATTTGGTGTAACCGATGTAGAAAATGAAGCTGTATTGGTTAACAGCATGGTAAATAATTTTACTCTTGAACCAGCAGACACTGAAGTACCTGCACCAAATGAAACATTGGCAATTGTTCTTCTGAAAAAATCGGTTGCTCCATTGGTATAAGCTGAAGTTCCTGTTTGTTGCGCTAAAATTAAATTACTACTCACTACAGATGGAGTGATGGTTCCACTGTTTCTCCATGTTGGATTTACCCAAAACGACATGGTTCCAGCTCTTAATTCAAATGAACTTACCGATTTATTGTATAAATAAATATCAATTTGATAAGTTGTTGCGCTGGTTAATAGTTCGTTTTCTACTCGTAACTCAAAATTGGTTAAAGTAGCTTGGGCAAGTAATGATATTTGAAATACCATTACCGATATAATTGCGATGATTATCTTTTTCATATTCTATAATTTTTTAAGCTATTGTTTAATTATTAAGGTCTATTTCTTGCAATTCCATTTATTTGATTGTTATCTATTAATATATAATCACTGTAATCTACAGTTCCGTCTCCATTTAAATCGGCAGATAAATAACCTGTTGATGCATTTATACTTCCAATGTCAAGCGTATCATAATCACTAAAGTCTACGGTTCCATCCTGATCAATATCTCCACTATATATAACATAAACTCCACTTCTGTTTTTTAGATTATTGCCATAAGCTTTATTGGCTGCTGTACTAAAATTATAGGTTGCACTCGCACTTAAAGTTACTGGCGAAGCGCTCCAAGTTTCAATTGAATTTCTGTGTTTAACAGCTAAATAATAACTGCTTCCATTGGTAACAGATGAGAAACTACAAGTAGCAACGCCACTGTTACTTAATAAAACTGTATCGGAATACATGAGTGTATAAGGCGAGCTAACCATGTGAAGAGAAACAATGATGGTATCGGCTACTAATGCCGAAAGTGCAGGATTGCTCATATATGGCGCAGCTGTCATGGTACTTCCTCCTAAGTATAATCCTTCTAAAAATGCTGTGATTGTTAATGAACTTGGTTGTGCTTCAAATAAATCATGGCCATATAAACCCGATTCAGTTCCTACTAATAATTCATCGTAATACAAAAAGTTAATTTCTGTTCCCTCAGGATAGCTGTATCCTAATTGCCAACTCGAAGTTGGAGATGGTAAATAATATACATCGTTTTCAACAGCAACATACATGGTATCAACTCCTTTTGTAATGGCATATCCTTGTAATCCACTACTTATAGGTAAACCTACATATGTAAATGGAGTCCATTTTCCAGTAGCTGTAATTGGTTTATAATAAGCCACAGGTTCATTTACTCCAGCATCGGTTCCACATGCATAAATAGTATCACCTGTTGAACTTCTATGCAAATCTCTGATGGTTGCTACAATTAAAGAACCTGTGCTTGTGGTGGCTCCATTCATATCTTGACTAACTGTCCAGCTAAGTCCAGATTTTGTTAATTTATATATACTTCTTCCTGTAGGATAATTCAAATCGTATTCCACACCAACATAAGCAATGGTATCAGTTCCTTCAATATTGAAAACAATGTCCCAAACATCCACATCGTAATAAGCAGATGAAGCGTACAAATACTGTTGACTCCAAGTGGCACCAGCATCTAATGAAAAAAACAAACCACCTTTCATGGAATCTTGAATATAATATCCAGCCATGATAATATTGCTATTCCAAGGGCAAACTTCAATGGCTTCACACCTGATGGCAGTTTGTGGCCAACTATAAGGTGCATTTTCTGGAGTAAATTTTTGAGTCCAAACAGTTCCTCCATCAGTAGTTTTGTAAACCCTCACATTTCCAACATAAACTGTATTGGTATCTCCTGGTTTCATTTCAGCACTGTAATATGGCGAACCGTCACCATTTGGGAATTTAGCCCTGGTCCATGTTTTAGAAGTTTGATAATTACTCACTTTTCTAACACCAGCTTTAGAGGCTATCCAAGCTGTATTTTTATCAGAAGTCATAGTAAAATCATTTACTTGAACTGCTTCTATTCCTCTATCCATTTCGTGCATCACAGAACCACCGTTTAATGAATAAGCTAAACCTTGGTCGCTGGTCATATAAACTGAAAGAGAATCATTAGGGTCTGCCAAAACTGAACCATCGTTAGGATGTGTTTGATAGGTTACATTACCAAATTCTGCCCAAGACGAGCCTTGATTAGTTGAATAACATTTAGCAAAATAAATAACGTAACTGCTTTCGGAACCAGCAAAAGCAATGCTGGAGCCTGTAACTCCCGAAACTGCTGTAGTTATACTTGTCCAACTTAAACCGTCATCGGAATATAAAAAGTGTTTAAAAGTATTGAATCCAGAAGTTCTTTGTCCACCAAAAAATATTCTTCCCGAAGGACTAATTCCAAAACCTGTATACGAAGTACTTGAGGGAATAACTCCCATGGTTAAATTGGAAAATACAGTGGTTGATTTAATATCGTAAAAATTATCATTCGATTTTACAGCAGTAGGTGCTACACCACCATAACCAATATAAACTTTATAGTTTTTGGGATTAATATCAATAACTACAGGTGTTGATGGAGGTGAAGTAATTGAAATTGGAGCAGAACCATTGGCAGTGTAAGTTCCCGAAGAACTAATTACTCCCCAATACAATTGTGCACCTTTTATATAAATAAGTACCGAATCTTTAATTTTTAAAGCCGAAATATTTCCAGCATCAATGGTGGTTAAAGAAGATTCAGTTGGCGAAGTGCTATATAAACCATTATTTACAAAAAACAATTTTCCCGATGCTGCATGAACCGCCATTAACTGAATTCCTGAACCTAAACCAGCAGTTGAATTTGCAGTAGGCAAAACCCTAAACCTGCCAAAAGTAAATCCAGCACCTACTGGATTATAAACCGAAGAATAAAAAATAGAGTTTGCACTTTCAGTTGCAATGTAAATTCCACTGGTGTCGGCTGTTTTTGAATAGCCAACAATTGCATTAATTCTACCACCCCAAATATCTTCTACATTTGGTGCATTAATGGTTTGCGAAAATGCTAATTTAACTGAAACACTAAAAAGTATGATTAGTAGTGTTTTGATTTTTGTGTAAGCTTTTATGTCCATAAGTGTATAAATTTTTAACAAATTTACCCTCAAAACATTTTTAGCTTGTCATCAATTTTGATGATTTTTCGATTCTATTGCTATTTTATTTATTTCATTTTAAGTAACTTAACCTACAAATTCTTATTGTAGTTAGTAATGATTACATGAAAAAAATCTTTTTAAAGCTTCATTTTTCAAAAAATCATAGCAGCACTACGTTTTTTAAATTTAAGGAAACACTGATTTGAAGTAGATTTGGCTTGTAATAGATTTTCTAATGCGTATTTTGGGTTTAAGAATTTTTTTTACTGTTATGTTTATAAATGCAAAAAGTGTTTCCTATCCAAAGACAGAAAACACTTTTATACAAATTGATATTTTTAGTCTTTTTGCGAAGCTAACTGTCGCAATTTTTTTAAAGCAATAACATATGGAATTAGAAATACTAAAAATGTTGCCATCATTCCAATTCCTTTCAATGAGAAATGGTTGAGGTAGCCAACTAAAAGCATATCGTAAAATTCTCTTGCAAAGTTCATCAAAAATGTAAAAGCTAAAAACATTGAGTTTTGAGATTTTAAAGCTAATAATGTAACCACTATCATTACAAAATTTCGTCCTGCCAATGTTAGAATAGCTTGTCGGTTTGCATCACTGTTTTCAAATGTGCCGTAAGCCCAAGATGGATTTATAAATGCCGAAATCATTTGAAATATCAATATACAAATAACTACAACAGTTAGAATATTAATCCACACTGGGATTTTGTCTCGTTTGTAATTTGTGTTTGGCTTCATTGAAATTAAAACTTACCGTTAGTATTTTTCCATTGTTCTTTAGGAGTTGCGGGTTCTATTACATCCCAATGCTCCACAACTTTTCCGTTTTCTACTCTAAACAAATCGTAGAAGGTTGCATCTTTTCCTCCCATTACTCCTTCGGATTGAACTAAAACAAAATCGCCTTCCGCCAGAACCAAATGTGTTTTATTCACCTTGAACCAAAATTGTTCTTTCGCCATTTTCATCATGTAAGCAAAAGCATCTTTACCATCAGGCGAACCCGGATTGTGTTGAATATATTTTTCGGAACTTATGTAGGTGTCAATTTTAGTTAAGTCCCCTCCTATAAAAATATTAGCATACATTGCTTGGATTAGCTTTTTGTTGTCGGCTGTTTTCTTCAAGTCGCTTGCCTTGATTGTTCCGTCAATCATGCTGTGGCCGCTTTTAGAAGTGGTTTCGGTTGTTTGCATATTGTCCCAATGCTCTACAATCAATCCGTTCTCAAATCTGAAAACATCAAAGAAAATTTTTGCTCCGTAAATAACACCTTCGCTGTGAGTGAAAACATAATTACCATCTTCAAACACACGAACCACATTTGTTTTGTAACCATTAGCAGGCTTGTATTTTATAAAGCCGTAAAAGCCCTGAATACCATCGGGTGCACCTGCATTGTGCTGAATGTATTTTTTTGGGTTGATGTAGAGTGATGCCGCTGTTGTATCGCCAGTTTCTACACTCTTGATAATGGCAGTAACTTTTTCTTTGTTCGTCATTTTTGTATTTTTTGTTTGTGCATTCGTGTAGTTCATTGTTGCGGCAACTACTAAAACCAGCATGATTATTTTTTTCATTTTATTACTTTATTACTTGTTAGATTATGATTTTAATTGAGCAATTGCTGTTGTCCACTCTTCAATATGATAAACAGTTTTTAATTGCCCATTTTCAATGGTATGCATATCCATTGACATTGTTTTAAACGACTTTGTACCGTCTAAATCCATACCCATAAAATTGCCTTTCGGTGATGCTGAAAATTCACATCTTACCACGACTTGGTTGCCTTCTTGCACCATATCTTTGATTTCCCATTTCATATCGGGCATTAATTTCCAAAAACCAGCTACTTGTCCAATAAGTTGAGCTTTGCCTTTTGTTTCTTTTGCATTGATTGATTGAAAATCGTCAGCCAAAAGTTTTTCCAACACTTCGTTGGTATTGGTTTTTTCGTTTACGGTCAAACAATCATTGTAAAATGTTGCTACCAATTTTTTAAATTCACTCATTTTTTTATATGTTTTCTTGTTAATAATGAGACAAAACTAATACCTTTGTCCAAAAAAGCTATGTAGTCAGTTTTAATTTGCATAGTACATAATTATAGACCAATGGAAAACAAAAGAAAAAACAAGGATTTTAACCCTAATAATTGTCCTGTTACACATTGTATGAATAAAATAGGGGGCAAGTGGAAGCCTATTGTGATATTTTTAATCAATATGGGAAAGAATAGGTTTAGCCTTTTACAAAAAGCAATTCCTGATATTTCAAAACAAATGTTGGTAAACCAGTTACGAGAAATGGAAGAAGATAAACTAATTGAACGCATTATTTATGCTGAAATTCCACCAAGGGTTGAGTATAAATTGTCAGAATATGGCAAAACAGTTTTACCTATTATTGGTGTGATGGCAGATTGGGGTAAAGTTGATATGAAGTTATCTTAGAAGTTGCCTAAATTTACTTAATAATTTAAAACACTGTTTTCCCCTATTCCTAAAGAATGTTGAATTAAAAGAAGATGTAAATGTCAACCACCAGCTTTTTTTTACAATACATTTGCCAACTAATACCAATTGCTCTTATAATTTAGACCAAAGATGCGAAGTAATTTTTTATCAAGATTATGGACAAAAATTGTTTCATAGCATTAGTTATGGAAGTATTTTTTGAAGAAGTATTGATAAAAAAGTACAAGTAGACCCGAGCATTCGCAAGTGCGTCAAGCTAAAGAATAGCTAAGGAAAACTCCTAAGGAGTTTAATATCAATAGCCACCAGTGAAACTGGTGGTTTAATGAATAAAATAAACATCCCGAAACCCTCAAAAACTTTGCGAAAGCCAGAGGCTTTCGCAAAGTTTTTGAGGGTTTCGGGCAGAAAGTCTAGTTCATTTTTCCAACGGGTTAATCCCGATAGCTATCGCATAGGCGTCAATATAATTTTGATTTTTTCCTTGTAAACATATACAAACATTGAGTTCCAGAGGAACGAAACATTTTGTAACAACGGGTTTTAACCCGTTGAAAAAAATGAACAAATCCTTTTATACGAAAATGCCGAAATATTTGCGCAAAGCCAAGCCTAAGGCTTGGCTTTGCGCAAATATTTCGG
>JBMOGB010000045.1:0-22040 GCA_049318585.1 Bacteroidia bacterium
AATTGATGACTGATGAAAACGCATGCATTCCTCATACTTTGGTAAATGGTAAAATAACTAAATTACCATACACAAATATTGACAACATGGGTCCTTCGGCCAGTATCAATTCATGTGCTAAGGACATGGCAAATTGGTTGTTATTTCAGATAGATAGCGGACGATTTGAAGGCAAAAGAATTGTGCCATTTTCTGTATTGGCTGAAACTCGTAAATCGAATATGATTGGTAATGATGTGAATTCAAAAATATTTAAAACCAAGCATTTTAGTAACTATGGTTTAGGTTGGCAAAGTTACGATTACGAAGGCCGCAGGGTTTGGGAACATAGCGGTGGAGCTAACGGATTTGTTACTAAAACTGAATTTATTCCAGAAGAAAACTTAGGTGTTTTGGTATACACCAATACCGATGCAAACTCATTGTATGATGCTTTGGTAAAACAAGTTTTAGAAGCTTATTTGAATGTGCCTTACCGTAATTTAAGTGAAAAATATTTTGTGCCAACTAATAACGGACGAATTGCAGAGCAAAAAGAATTAGACAGTTTGAGCCAAGTAGTTTTACTGAAAAACAAACCATCAATTGAGTTGCAAAACTTTGTAGGAACTTATAAAAATAGCTTTTATGGCGAGGTAGAAATTCGTTTATTAAAAGGTAAAATGACTTTGCATTTTAGTCATCATCCTAATAACATTGGTAAATTGGAGTATTTAGGAAACAATCAGTATTTATGTACCTACAGCGATTTAACTTGTGGTGTGCAAGTTTTACCTTTTAAAATGGAGAACAATCAAGTAAAAGGAATTACTATAAAAGTTGCCGATTTTATTGATTACTTAAAGTATGATTTTGAAAAAATAAAGTAGTTAGTTACCTAGGAAGCCGAAGCAAATTAATTGATATGGTAGTTAAAAAATTTGATATTTTATTTTAGTCATAAATACCTTTTCTATGACCAAGCGTAATTATATCAACTATTAATTTGCTTTCAAAAATATCATAAATTATGCGATAGTTTCCAACTCTAATTCTATAACCCTCTCTACCTTTAAGTTTTTTATATCCTGGCGGACGTGGGTTTTCTTCTAACTTTGCAATTGCAAAAATTATTGGTTCAGAAATACTGTCTGATAAATTATCTAATTGCTTTTGTGCTTTTTTAGATAATAAGATAATATAACTAGCCATTTTTTTGCTTTCTGTTTTTTAAGTAATCAGAAAACAATATTCGTTCGCCAGTATCTTCTTTTTTTGCTTCGTCATAAAGCTTTATATCATCTAATTCATCTAATTCTTCCATCAAATTATCAAACTCATAGATTGGAAGAATAACTAAAGATTTTTTACCTTTAGAATCTTTAATATATTGCGGGTGTATTGTAATCATAGTCTACTTTTTTTTTTCAAATGTTTCAACAAAATTATTAAATAAAAAACAAAAACAACATTTTTGTTTTTTGTAAATTCCTAATATTGATTTCTATACATGAAGTAGCAGAGAGAAAAAGGTATTACTATAAAAGATGCCGATTTTATTGATTAATTAAAGTATGATTTTGAAAAAATAAATTAGTTGATATCAAAAATGAAATATAAAAAGGCATTTCAATGGAATTTCCTTTGTAATGTAATCTTGCCTTCAAATGCTTCATTGCAAATGATCATCCGTCATTGCGATTACGCCAAAGCCAAAGCGGAAATCTTAAAACTTAAATGAGATTCCTACAGAATGACCCAACGTCATTTTATAATGATTTTTTTCAAAAATTTTCACTCGCATTGACGACCAAACAAAAACTCAAAAAGCCATCCGATATTCGAATGGCTTTTATCAATAATTTATTATAAAAATTATTGAGCTACTTCTTCGGCTAACTCAGGGTCAACTAAAACGCGGCCACAGTTTTCGCAAACTATAATTTTCTTACGTAATTTAATATCGGCTTGGCGCTGAGGAGGAATTCCAGCAAAACATCCACCACAACTTTCACGCATAATTACAGCAACACCCATTCCGTTTTTCATACTAGTTCTAATTCTATTATATGAAGTTACCAAACGATCATCGGCTACAACTACTGCTTTTTCACGGTCTTTATTTAACAATGCTTCTTCTTTTTCTGTATCAGATATAATACTTTCTAATTCGCCTTTTTTATTTTTCAAGTCTTGCTTACGGCCAACTAATTCTAAATCTAAAGTAGTAATGCTGTTTTTCTTTTGCTCAGCATCCATATTTGCATTCTTAATACGCTTGTCAGCAGCTTGTTGTTCCAAACCTTGAATTTCAATTTCTTTGTTTAAAGCATCGTACTCACGGTTGTTTTTAACTCCTTCTAATTGTTTTTCGTATTTTTTTGCTAAAGCTTTAGCATCCAAAATGCGCGTTTTATTTTGGCTAATACTGTCTTCAATTGCTTTTACATCATTAGCCATATTAGCTAAACGAGTTTCCATTCCGGCTATATCGTCTTCTAAATCTGCAACTTCGTTAGGCAATTCACCTCTAATTGCTTGTAATTTGCTAATTTGTGTATCAATAATTTGAAGCTTATATAATGCTTTCAATTTTTGTTCAATGCTTACTTCTGTAGCTAATGCCATATAGTTTAATAATAATAATTTACTGGGTTGGTATTTGTTTTACTTAAAAGGACGGCAAATGTAGGATTTTTTTTCATAATTAAATCAAACATAAGCTCTTTTGTGAATTTTTCGCTTTCATAGTGCCCAATGTCAGCAATCATAAGGCTTTTCTCGGCATCAAAAAAATCATGATATTTAAAATCTGAGCTTATAAATGCGTCTGCTCCTTGACTAATTGCATTTTTTAACAAAAATTGTCCTGCTCCACCACAAAGAGCAACTTTTTTTATATTTTTAGAAAAAGATGTGTATTTTATTACTTTCAACTCCATTTTATCTTTTAGCATTTTCAAAAATTCATTTGGCGAAACTTCATTTTCAAATTCACCAATTAATCCACTTCCTATTCCCCAAAAGGTATTTTCAGTTGCTATTAAATCAAAGGCTACTTCTTCATATGGGTGCACTTCGTGCAATGTTTGAATAATTTTATTTTGTAAATAAAAGGGAACCAAAGTTTCAAACCTAATTTCATTTTCTGTATGTCGTTTACCTTCTTCTCCTACAAAAGGTTTTGCCAATTCATTGGCTTTAAAAGTTCCATTTCCTGAATTGCTAAAGCCACAATCTTGATAATTTCCAATATGTCCGGCACCAGCTTCAAACAAAGCATTTTGTACACTTTCAAAATGCGATGTTGGAATAAATGTAGTTAGTTTCTTATAAATAGCGCTTTTTGGTGCTAAAACTTTGGTGTTTTTTAAACCAATTATTTCGGCAATTTTCCCATTCACACCATCGCTTACATTATCCAAATTAGTATGAATAGCATAAATAGCAATATCGTTTTTGATGGCTTTTATAATTACTCGCTCCACATAATTTTTTCCGTTTATTTTTTTTAAACCACTAAAAACGATGGGATGATGAGCTATAATTAAATTACATTTATTTGCAATTGCTTCATCCACTACATCTTCGGTACAATCTAAAGTGATAAGTATATTTGAAATTTCCAGGTCCTTATTTCCTGTAATTAATCCACTGTTATCGTAACTTTCTTGTAACTGACTTGGCGCGAATTTTTCAAAAATATTTATAATATCATTTACTATCATTATTGGCAAAATTAAGATAAATTTTGAATGTTGGATTTTGAATTTTAGATTATTTACGAATAGACAATTGGCAATATGCAATTGGCAATAAGCAATTGGCAATAAGCAAAAATCAATTTTTCTTATCTTTCAATCTTTCCAACCTTGTAATCTTTCAATTTCCAAACAATTAACTAATCAACTTTATCAACCAATCAACTTTGTAGTCTTTCCAACCTTGTAATTTTTCAATCATCCAATCAAAAAAATGCTGCCATACTGACATAATTTATATATATTCGCAGCCTTAATTTTAGAACTTAATTATAACAAATGAGAGGCGTAATTGCAGATATAGCACATGAAAGTGCAACAAGAAATTTATATATTGAAACCTATGGCTGTGCCATGAATTTAGCTGACAGCGAAGTGGTTGCTTCTATTATGGCAACTAAAGGATTTAAAACTACCACCGATATTCAACAAGCAGATGTAGTTTTTGTAAATACATGTTCAATTCGCGATAATGCCGAAGCGCATGTTTGGGGAAGATTACGTGAAATAAAACACCAAAAGAAAACCAATCCAGGTATGATTGTCGGTGTTTTGGGCTGCATGGCTGAAAGATTGAAAACGCAGTTTTTAGAAAAAGAACAAATCATTGACATTGTGGTGGGGCCTGATGCTTACCGCGATATTCCTCGTTTAATTGAGCAAGTGGAAGATGGTCAAAAAGCCATGAATGTGCTTTTAAGCCGGGAAGAAACATATGCTGAAATTGTTCCTGTTAGATTAAGTAGCAATGGCGTTTCGGCTTATATCAGCATTATGCGTGGTTGTGATAATATGTGTTCGTTTTGTGTAGTTCCGTTTACTCGTGGCCGCGAACGTAGCCGTGAACCAGAATCTATTATTAAGGAAGCACAAGAATTATACAATCAAGGATATAAAGAAGTAACGCTTTTAGGCCAAAATGTTGATTCATATAAAATGGAAAATGAGCAAAATGAAATTGTTTTTACATTTGCACAATTACTAGAAAAAGTGGCTCAAATTGCACCAGATTTAAGGGTTCGTTTTACTTCTTCTCATCCAAAAGATATTACCGATGAAGTGCTTTATACCATTAAAAAATACGATAATATTTGTAATTATATTCATTATCCAATGCAGTCGGGAAACACCCGTATTTTAAATATGATGAACCGAACGTACGACCGAGATTGGTTTAAAATGCGCTTGGATAAAATAAGAGAAGTAATTCCTGATTGCGGAATTTCAACTGATATTATTACTGGTTTTTGTACCGAAACCGAAGAAGAACATCAAGACACCATGAGCATGTTTGATTATGGGAAATTTGATTTTGCGTTTATGTACAAATACAGCGAAAGGCCAGGAACATTGGCTGCTCGCAGGTATGCCGATGATATTCCAGAAGAAGTAAAAGGACGCAGATTAACTGAAATTATAGATTTACAACATAGAAATAGTATTGCTAAAAATACGAGTGAAATAGGTAAAACTCATATTGTTTTAATTGAAGGTGAATCGAAACGATCGGATTTGGATGCAAAAGGACGAAATGACCAAAATAAAATTGTGATTTTCCCAATAGAAAATTACAAAAAAGGTCAATATGTAAAAGTTTTAATTGAACGAGTAACCATTACAAGTTTAATTGGACGAATAGTGGAAGAAGTTAAATTCTAATATTTTTTAGTACTCAAATGGATTTTTTTAGCAATAATAGCCGACACCAACAAGTCAGGAATGTGCTTGAAAAATACAATTTGTATTTTAGAAATTTAAGTGAAAAAGGAAAACTCAAGTTTGTAAAACGTGTTTTAAGTTTTGAAAAAGAAATGGCTGTAATTGGCAAAGGAATTTCCATTACCGATGACATGCGTTTGATTTTGTATTCATACATTACCCAACTAACTTTTGGTTTAAAGGCTTATTTTCTTTCAGGTTACGATTATATCAATGTTTATCCTGACTCATTTTCATTGAAAAACAACGATGAATTTAGCGATGGAGTAACTTATAATAACAAGATCATTGGCATTTCATGGAAAAAGTTCAGTGAGGGACATTTGCTAGTAGCCGATGGTGAAAATTTATTCTTTTATCAGTTAGGAATGGCATTGGTTCAAACAATAAAAAATGGTGCCACCTTTGATCAACATTTTGGTAGTTATTTAGACAATTGGTTTGATGTTTTTAAAAAAGAAAGCAATGGTAAAAGCCAAGTTTTAAATATAATTGGAAACGATAATGAACTAGATTATGTATTTGCTAAATTGGTAGAGATTTTCTTTGAAAAACCTTTAACTTTTCAAGAAGAAATGCCCAATACTTATGCTCATTTGTGCTTGTTATTGAATCAAAATCCTTTGCAAATAGACCAAGATTACGAGTATAAAATGGAGTTTTTTACCACCGAAAACTTAATTTATAGTTTACCACAAAAAGTAAAAAAAACATACAAATATAACAGCACACATTGGAGTTATTATTTGCCATTATTTACAGCAGTTTTAGTGTTTATTTTTGTTTTTCATGTAATGGAATTTGTGGTAATAAATTGGACTGAAATATTTTCAATAGTGTTAATAGTAAGTATTTTAACTGCCTTTGTTTCATATAAAAAAGTAAAAGAAAAAGCTATTTATTTCAACTTTTTTGAGTATTGGATTATTCATTTATTGGGTTTTGTTCCAATAGGTTTTTTGTTAGTGGTAACCGTAGGTTTATGGGTAAATTTCAATCCGCAAATTACAATACATGAGATTGAAAATATTAGTATAAATGAAGTTAGTACAAGAAGAAAAGGTGTACAAATTGAATCGTTTACCTTTTATTTTAAAGATGGTTTTTTGAACGATTACCCAACGGCAAGAACAATAGATATTGATCATAATGAAATGTATCAAAATGTAAGATTACCAGCTCAAATGAAATTTACAATTTGCAAGGGAATTGCAGGATTTGATATAATAAAAAATAAAGAAGTAATTACAAATAATAACTAATAAATGAATATTCAAGATATTAAACAACGATTTGAAATAATTGGTAACTCACCATTATTGAATTATGCTTTGCAAACCGCTACCAAAGTGGCTCCAACCGATATTACTGTTTTAATAAACGGTGAAAGTGGAGTAGGGAAGGAAGCATTTTCAAAAGTAATTCATTCGTTAAGTTCTCGCAAACATGGTCCGTTTATAGCCGTAAACTGTGGGGCTATTCCTGAAGGCACCATTGATTCAGAATTATTCGGACACGAAAAAGGTTCGTTTACTGGTGCGCTCGATACCCGTAAAGGATATTTTGAAACAGTAAGTGGTGGAACCATTTTTTTAGATGAAGTAGGGGAGTTGCCTTTAGAAACGCAATCGCGTTTATTACGTATATTGGAAAGTGGTGAGTTTATAAAAGTAGGTTCCTCTAAAACTCAAAAAACGGATGTTAGGGTAATTGCGGCTACCAACCGAGATTTGTTGGATTACTCATCGCAAGGTAAGTTCAGAGAAGATTTATATTATCGTTTGTCAACTGTTCCTATTCGTGTTCCGCCATTGCGTGAGCGCAAGGAAGATATTAATTTATTGTTCCGTAAATTCAGTGCTGATTTTTCGGAAAAATACAAGTCAAAACCAGTTATATTAGATGGTGATGCACAAAATATTTTGGCTGCTTATCGATGGCCAGGAAATATTCGTCAACTTAAAAATGTTGCGGAGCAATTATCGGTTTTAGATGAAGATAAAAACGTAAATGCTTTTGAATTATCGCAAGTTTTACCAGCCGATAAACCTCGTTTACCTGCTTTGTTAGGAAATTCAGCCGATGCAAACCACATGAGTGAACGCGATATTTTTTATAAAGTATTGTTTGAGCTTCGCAAAGATTTAAGCGACTTAAAAGGAGTAGTTTTTGAAATGATGCAAAATGGTAAATCGAGTATGAGTGCCGAAGATTTTGGTGTGAAACAGAATGAAAACATGAACAGTATTTTTAGTCCTGGCATGTATCAAAACAATAGCAGCCAACCTCATAATGCGCACACAAATCACCCAAGCAATCAAGGATTTTCAATGCCAAATATCATTGAAATTCCTGTTGTTCAAAATCCAGAACCCGAAAGTTTATCAATAGAACACAAAGAAATTGAATTAATAAAAAAAGCTTTGGATAAATACCGTGGACGTAGAAAAAAAGCAGCCAATGAACTAGGAATTTCTGAACGCACTTTATACCGAAAAATTAAACAATACGATTTGGAAGATTAGGGGAAAATTCGTAATTCTAATTAATAAATTCGAAAAAATAAATTCGAAATTCGAAGCACGAAATTAAAAAATAAAACATCGAATAATGAATTAGAAATTTTGAATTTTAAAGTTCCATATTCAGCCCTGAAAGGGCAAAATATTAAAGCATAGGGTGTAGCCCTATGAAACGGAAACAAAAATATTTTAAATGAAGCCCTGAAAGGGCGTAACATCAAATCATAAGGTGTAGCACTATGAATTGTAACAAGAACATTTTAAACGCAGCCCTGAAAGGGCATAACAACATAGCATAGGGTGAAACCCTATGAAACATAATAGATAACATCATACACAAAAAACCAAAAATATCATGGGTCAATCATTGGTTCAAAATTATATCCATTTGGTGTTTAGTACCAAACACCGAAAATCATTTATAACACCAAACATTGAAGGAGAACTCTATGCATATTTAGCATGAATTTGTAATAATTTAGATTGCACTGCAATAAAAATTGGTGGACATTTAGACCATGTTCATATTTTATGTAAGTTATCAAAAAAAGTAACACTCATAAAATTACTAGAAGAGGTAAAATCACATTCATCTAAATGGATAAAAACAAAAGGCCACGAATTTGAAAATTTTTATTGGCAAGATGGATATGGCGCTTTTTCGGTAAATCCTACTGAAGTTGATGTGGTAATTAATTATATTGAGAATCAAAAAAAACATCATCAAACCAAAACATTTCAAGATGAATACCGCCAATTTTTGAAAAAATATCAGGTGGAATTTGATGAAAAATATGTTTGGGATTAATGAATTATGTTACGCCCTTTTTTTATTATTCATAGGGCTTCACCCTATGCTTTGATATTTTGCCCTTTCATGGCTGCGATTGATTATGTTTTTCTTTTATTCATAGGGCTTCACCCTATGTTAAAATGTTTTGCCCTTTAAGGTCAATTTATTCGAAATTCGTTATTCATCATTCATTGTTCAATGTTTATATTCTATCAAATAAGGATGGTCATCTATGCAAAAAGCATTGTTACCCATACAAAAAGTATAGTAGTACCATGCAAAAAGTATAGTTAACCATGCAAAAAGCATGGTTCTACTATACAAAAAGCATGGTTTAGTATCAAATTAGCATGGTTATTCATGCAAAAAGCATGGTAACCCATGCTTTTTACATCGTTTTTGCTATTTTGTAACCAAAACATCAAACTATTTTGTTGTTCCTTCTAACGGATCTTTTTCTTTGTTTGCCGATTCAAACTGAGTTTTTAAGTGATTATACACAGGCTCTATACCTGGCACTTTGTGTTTTACTGCATCGCCAGCTTCACCATATATTTGTAAAGCTACACGGTAAGCTTCGCTGCCAGCCTGAATCCTGGTATCCATTAATAATTGCGTTGCCGACAATAAAGGATACAATACCTTATCTAATTGTTTACAAACTGCCAAATCTTTCAAACCATCTACTGTATTTCCATACCTAGGTTTAATTTCAGCGTACTGAGCGCCAGCATTTAAGGCATCTTCAGTAAAAAGCACTCTGTTTCTGCCCATTTTGGGCAATTTTAGCCTTTCTTCGGTATTTAGCGTAATACCAAAAGGTGTAATAAGCCCGTTTAATTCGGCTATTTTAGTCAAAATAGCAACAACTTGAGCATCTGTAATTACTGTGTTTACTTTATTTTCCATGTTTATTTTTTTTAAGGTTTTTTTTTGATTGTCAGCTTTGCGGAATTTTTTTTTATTGATTCTTGTTATTATCAAATATAAAATAATTCAAAATTGTTAGTTTAATCAGTGAATCTGTGGCTACTTTTTATTTTGGAATAAGTTAATGTTTACAATTTTTTACTTTATGCGGTAAGCAATGCCTAACAAATAAGTATTATTTAATCCTCCATCACTACTTACATTTAATATACCACTTTGGTATTGCCCATAAACAGATAGTTTTTTGTAACCATAAGTAATATTTATTATTCCACCCATGTCCCAGTTATTATACCCTACAGCTTGCTCGTGGTTTAAATATACATGTTGTGGATTAACCCAAGCCGAAAACAAATAACCACTATAAGCACCTGCGCCTACTAATAAATAACTAGGACCACTAAAGGTGTGTTTGTAGTTAAAAACCACAGGCAGTTGCACATAATGTAAGTACAAATTTTCGGTATAAGAAAGAATTGGTTCACCCACAGCATTGGTATAAATTATTTCTCTTGCCGAACCTTTGCGCACATAACTTAAACCTACTTGAGTATAAAATTGATTGCTCCATTTGGTTTGCAAATGTGCACCCATTTCTAACCCCACCAACGATTGTTCAAACAAGCTGTTATTAAACAAATTGTTTTGTGTAACACCCAACTTTACAAAAAGCTGGGTGTTTTTAAATAGGCTATCTTGCTTTTGTGCATTGGCTTGCAGCATGGTTATGCTGAATAATAAGAATAGTATTTTCTTCATATTATTTGGCTATGATTAGTTTTTTTGTTTCTGAGTAATTGTTGTTAGCATTAAGAGTTACAAAATATACTCCAGCAGCTAAATCTAGTGTGTTAAGGATTATTTGATTATTGTTATTGTCTGTCAATGTTATTTTTTGAATTAAAGCACCAGCTAAATTGTAAATACAAATACTTTCTGCCATGGCTCCATTTAATTGGTACAATACAGTAGCAATATCATTGGCAGGGTTAGGGTAAATATTAAATTGAATGACTGGCTTTTCTATAACTTTGCTTGGCTTAATAATAGGTTCGTTGTTGGTTTTTGAAAGCGATGTATTGGCTTGGTATTTATTGTTTTCTAATTTACAAAAATCCTTTAATTCATCATCGGTAGCTTCATATATTAATGGATTATTGTATAAATCTACACTTTTCATATTATCTAAAACTAATTCAGGTTCCCAAGTACTTTCAGGATTACTAACTGCTGAACCTAAAAAATGAATATAGGCAGTATAACCTGGTGCAACTGTAATATTATTTTTTAAAATGGCATTTTCTACATAAATGTGCATTTCAGTAGCATTTACCAAATGATGAGTATATGCAGTTATAGTAGTAGGCGATATTTGAATATTATTAAAAACTACATTGCCAGATTGATGTTTTAGAATGGATTCATTTTGTTTTAAAAAAGTTACTTTTCCAATGGTGCTATTAGTTTCACTCGGCTTTTGGTTATCATTGCCGCTGTTTTCATATATTTTGTATGTAAAAGTTTGTAATGTATTTATTTCCTGCCCTTTAGAGCCTGGGCTTAAAAAATACATATCTGCCATTAGTTTTAATTCTATGCTTTCTATTTGAGAATAATCAGTTAAGGGAAAGGTTATCTGTGGAGGATAGAAGTTGAAGTAATCTATTGTATCACCTAAATTAGAAGGCGGATTATTTGAGACAGGTAATGCTAATGCAAGATTGTTGAATATTATTGAACTTTTCAATAATTGTTCATGTGTAAATGAAATAGGTTCATTTAGAATACTTTTTATTTCAGAAAATGGTGTATTTATAACAACATATAAGTCTTGATTTACAAAGTTTCCATAACTTTCAGTATTATAACTTTCTTTTTCTACTATTGATTGATTTGAAAATTTATAAGTTGGATAATCCCAAGTCCAACTAAATGCAGGTACTAATTTTGGTAATTCTAATAATTTATTCTTTAGTTTAATTCTCAATGAGTAGTAAAGTTTAGTTTTGTCGAAGTTAAAATTAATTGCATGATTAAATCTATAACTTATCTGATCTTGAAATTTTATTTGATAATTAGCATGGAGAATTTTATCATCGCTTTTGTAATTAAAGTTATAAGAGGTTGGAAAACTAAAAGGATCTAAATGAAATTTATTTAGAACACCTTTGGTAAAAATCAAGGAGGGGTTAATCATCGCTTTTTTTACTTGAATCTTTGGAGTTTCTAACAAGGCAAATAAACCCAATACCTCATTATAGGCAGGGTAATTAAGTTTATCTATACCTGGATCGCTTGGCTCACCATTTACATCTGGGTAGCCCTTTGGTAGAGCCCCAGGAACTAGTAGTGCATTAGTTAAATAAGTATTTGAACTTGTTATTGTGCCTGAATATGATGCTTCTGTATAAGCAGCAGATGGAGGGCTAGGTTTTATAGGTTGACCAGGGACGTCAAAAGTAGTACTTAAAAAATCAAAACCTTGAGAAAGAATACTTTTAGTTCCACTTGTTACGCTTTTTGCAAATGCTTCAGCATCTTGGTTGTCTAAATCTATTAATCCTCCTGAGAAAAGTCCTACTCGAGTTTTATTCTTCAAAATAAAATCTTTCATCGGAGCGTTGGTGAAAAAACTTCCTGCTACGCCCGCACCCACCATACTTCCTGTTGAAGTAATTCCTTGTTTCAAAATATCTATTGCAGCTCTTTTCAATACTCCATCTAATGAGTTGTAATTAGCTAAATCACTTTCATACTTAAGTTGTGCATCTTTATATGCATCTAACATATTGCCCATTTTATTGTATATTCTGCTTCCTTTTTTATAGCTAGGAAGTGATACATCATTTAAATTTAAAAAGTCATCTTCTAAATAGCTATTATTATTTATACCTTGATTAACAGTAATAGACCTACTAACCATATCAATATTCATGATATCAATTGTTTCAAATTTAAATTGCAGTTTGGCATTATTGCGTTTACAAATACATGGGTCAAAACCTATCTGGTAGTCACTCATTAACCATTTATCATTTGCTGTAGGTTGAGAAGATGGCCCTGTTATATTTTTAATTATTGTTGGTTGGTCTAATGCTAAATCGTATGAACTTGTATGCCTTAATAATCCGTTTTCATCGCCTGGCTGAAATTGCAGTGTAGGTATTATCTTTTGGAAACGACCAGATACTGTATTATTAAACCAAACATTAGCGAATAACCTCATAGTACCTTTGTACCTATTATATAAAACAAAATAAGGTGTTTGATCAGGATTCGGTAGTTGTGGTGTCATAAAAGGACCATTGGCATGAGGTGCATCTATTCTTTCCCCATCAGGTGTTGTTCCTAAATTCATCCATAATAACTCCCATCCATCTTCCCACTTAAAGTCTCTATCTTCCACATCTATATTAGCATTTATATCATTACCATTATTATCTTTGCCTATTGTTTGATTATACAAGTAATAGGCATGTTTAGAAAGCCCTGCATCCAAACCAGTGTTAAAAGGGTTTTTCATAGGCCAAATATTACCAGAAAAACTAAGACCAGCAATATTCCAACCAGTATTAAAGGGTATTGGTATGTAGTCAGTTTTGGTATTGCCAATTCCTAGTGGCGTCCAATTAAAAGTATTTAAAAAGGGATTCCAAGTAATACCACCTCCTAAATGCTGTTTTGCCCAAGGCAAAAAATCAGTATTTTGCGGATTTTGCGGATTAGTACTACTACCATTAATCGTTGACTGTGCTTTAATTAAGTTTTGGCTTGCGACCCATAATATGATAAAATAAGTAAGTTTTTTCATGATTTTTTAGTTTATTTTTCTGCCTTTTAGGCAATATTTTTTCGAATAATTGTAATAGTTGAATAGTACTAATTGTTTATTAAAATATATATAAGTTTCACTTATGGGACTGCAACAAGTGTTGCCGATTAAAAAAAGCATAAATGAATTGCTGATTACTAAGGGGTTTACTAAAGGTGCAAGTGTTGATGGAAAATTATTATTTCCAGGAGTTTTAACATTAAACCCTTTAATTCTAATCGTACCATTTTGTCCTAAATATGGATTTGGTATAATACTATCTTTTTCACTTTGGTTATTTGGTGAACGGTAAAACTCAATATCAAAACTATCTTTGTTATTAGCACCTATTGAATCATATACCACCCTATATTTACCAAAGGCCATACAATCATAATATTTATCTGTTAATTTAAAAGTAAAACTAACCGAATCATAACCTTTATCATTTGGGTTACAAAGTTTATTTGGTTTCCATCGAATAGTATGGTGTATTGTAATATTACTTGGTCTAAAAACAGAGCCAAAATCCCGCCACACTTTGTAATTATTTAATATTTCACTACCAATATACCATGTATGTTTGTATATATTAGTATCCATAAATTCAGAACGAAATTGTAATTTACTAGCCATTGTAATTGTATCTTTAGTTACATAAGGGTTATAATAAAATAAATAATCACTATTTATCACTTTGTCTGAACTTGATTCAAAAATAAAATCTGCACTCGGTTGAATATATTTCCCACACGGATTCTCAGGTGCAATTTCCTCTTTGGGGTTGCAATTAGCAAAAAATAGAATTAAAGAAAAGAGTGTAATTATTTTAAAATAATTCATAAACTTATTTATTATCTAGCTGTACTTTCATTGCATCAATTTGTTTTTGTTGCGCTATAATGTATAAGGTTAGTTCTTCTACTTTTTCTAATAATTTTACTTGCATTTCACCAATGTCTATTTGTTTGTTATTGGCTTCTACCTCTGCCAAACTTGGCACATTAGGCAAATGGTGGTATTTTTTTATAAATTTTGCCACTTGGCTTAATGGCATAAGTTTGTAGTTTTTATCAAACACATAATCTGCAAATGGATTTTGAAGAGTAACTATTACCTTACGGGCAGATAAATAACCACTGGCATTTACTTTAAATAAATCTTGGGTTGCATCTTTAAATAAAATTTGATCTTCGGCAATGGTAAAAAAGTTTCGGTTATTACTATTTATAAAAAAGCCAATAGCAGGGTTAATAACACCATTGGTATTTAAAGTCATTCCACCATAAGAAGCTACATTGAAAGCATCAACAGCGGTTGTACCAGTTGTTCTTTTTAAATACAATGAACCCCCATGTACAAACAAACTGCCATAAGCATCTGTTCTTCCGTGATCAACACTAAAGTTTAAATTAAAGGCAGAACCAGTGTTTGTAAATACATTGAAAAGTGGAGGTTGAGGAGGGCTTCCTGGTAAACCAAGCACTGTTACTCCTGCAATGTTTACTTGATTACTGGTACTTAAAATACCGCTTGTTGGTCCAGTCCATTGTGCTTGGCTGGTCATTGAAAATTGAAATAAGCAAATTAATAAAATAAGATTTTTTAAAATGCTAGTTGTAAGTTTGTTTGTTTGTTTCATAATTTTGTTTGTTAATTTTAATACAGCAACCATAAAATATTACTTTAACAATTACAAGTAAAATTTCAGATATTTTCAAAAAACGAGTGTTTATAGGCTTTTAAACACTTAAATTAAGCAGCTAAAATAAAATATATAGCACTATTTTGGTATAAAAATATATATTTATTAAATCATTTTTTCGAATTATTGTTTAGTTTTAAATGAAAAAAGATTATTTAAGACTAAAATATTAGTTAGTTATTTTAATTGAAGCTAGGAAGTTTAAAGTAAGATGTATTTTGTACTTTTAAATACTAATTATTTGGTTTTTAGCTATTAATTTCAACTTTTTTAATTTCACCCTTTCAAGGCTTTGTATTCGAAATTCTATATTCATTATTCGATTTTCGTGCTTCGTTCCGATGAATCGGTGTTGAATTTTTTTTTCGATTTTTTTCTTTTATAAACCAAAAAACTATATTCGATTATTAATTGAGGAAAAAATAGATGAATTTCAAAATTTTTATTGCCATTTCTTTACTGTATATCAGTTGTAATAATGCTCCTTCAACCATTGCTTTAGCAACCAATGAAGAGAAAGAATACAACAGCGATGGAATGGAAGAAGACCTTAAAGGTAGAGATGAATGGATGAAAAACATGTTGGCAAATCCGGCTACTGGTGAAATTCCAAAAGGAATTAGGAACATGGAATTGGCATTTACCAATAAATTACCTCAGTGTAATGTGGCTTTGAACAAAACCAATAATATGGGTTTTTGGAGGCAACGTGGTCCTTATAATATTGGAGGAAGAACACGTGCCATAGCCATTGATAAAACAAATGAAAACTACCTCTTAGCTGGAGGTGCAAGTGGCGGAATTTGGCGCAGTTTCGATGCTGGTGCTAGTTGGTATATTTGTACCAATATTGATTCAAATGTAAATGTTACTTGCATTACCCAAGATGTGAGAAAAGGAAAAGAAAATATTTGGTATGCAGGTACTGGTGAGTATTTTGGAGGGTATGTTCCTGGTGCTTTTTATACTGGTAATGGCATGCTAAAATCAACCGATTCTGGTAAAACTTGGAACCGATTAAAAACCACTATTTCAAGCAGCATTCAATTCGATAATTTATGGGATTTTACCAATAATGTAGCAGTAAACCCAAAATTAGATACTATTGATGCAGTTTTTGCTGCAACTTATGGTGGAATTTGGCGCAGTTTAAATGGTGGTGCCACTTGGCAATTAAACAGAGGTTCTTCTACAAATACTACACCTTGGACCGATGTTTCAATTACACCTTCAGGAGTAATTTATGCTACTTTATCAAGCGGAAGCTCATCGGCAGGAATATGGCGCAGCACTAATAATGGAACAAATTGGAGTAAAATTAGTCCTACTTTTTTTCCTGCTAATTGTGGTAGAATTTCAATTGGGTTTTCTCCTAGCGATGAAAAACAAGTTTACTTTATTGCACACACTCCTGGAGTTGGAAAAAAATCTGTTCAATTTAATGGATCTGAAGAATGGAATAGTTTATGGAAATACACTTATGTAAGTGGTGACGGTACTTTAACAGGTGGCGTTTGGGAAGATAGAAGCGTCAATTTGCCTCAAATGCAAGGTGAATTTGGTCCATTTATTTCACAATCGGGTTATTGTTTATATGTAAAAGTTAAGCCCGATAATGCCGATGTGGTTTATGTTGGTGGAGCAAATTTATACCGTTCAACAGATGGTTTTAAAACTTCAAACAATTCAGCTTGGATTGGTGGTTATGAAGTTGGAACAACACGCCCTGATTTTAAAATTTATCAAAACCATCACCCCGATAATCATAACATGGTTTTTTATAATTCTAATCCATCAAAATGTATTTCGGTTCACGATGGTGGAATATCGCAAACGGATAATAATTTAGCTGGAAATGTTTCATGGAAATCGTTGAATAATGGATACAATACCACGCAATTTTATACAGTAGCAATTGATAAAACAAACAATAGTGATATACTTTTAGGAGGCTTGCAAGACAATGGAACTTTATATACCAACTCTGGCGATTACCGTAAACCGTGGACTTTACCGTTAAGTTACGATGGTTCTTTTTGTTTTGTGTCGCCAAATGCCGATGATTATTATATGTCAATTCAAGAAGGAAGAGCATTTAGAATGCAAGTTGGTGCAAATGGATTGGGAAATAAATTTGCACGCATTGATCCCAAAAATTTACCAAGATCAAAATATCAATTTATCAATCCTTTTACTCCCGATGCAAATAATTTTTATAGAATTTATATTCCAAATGGCGATAGAATATGGCGAAATAATGATGTAAAACAAATTCCTTTATTGGATAAATTAGATAGCAATGCGGTGCTTACTAATTGGGACGAATTATTAACTACAAAACTTACGGATACAACAGATGAAATTACTGCAATAACTAGTTCTAAAATTGATAATGATGTGGTTTATTATGGAACACAAAAAGGAAAATTATACAGAATAAAAAGCGCATCTATTGGGCAACCAACAGTTGAAAATATTACTGGAACAAATTTCCCTGCGGCCTATATTAATTGCATCACTACGCATCCAACTAATCCCAATATTTTGTTTGCTACATTTACCAATTATGGTATTTTAAGTTTATTTCAAAGTGTAAATGCGGGACAAACCTGGCAAGCCATTTCGGGTAATTTGGAAGAAATAGCAACAGGTGCTGGCAATGGTCCTTCCTTGCGTTGGTTAACCGTTGTTACAGTTGCCGATAGTTTGATATATTATGTTGGTACTTCAGCAGGTTTATTTGCCACTGTTAGTTTGAATGGAATGCAAACTATTTGGGTTCATCAATCGCCCGATAAAATTGGAAGTAACATAGTAACCATGATGGATTTTAGAAATACCGATGGCTTGTTAGCCGTTGCTACTTATGGTGCTGGCATGTTTACCAGTATTATAAATTCTACCAAAGATAAAACCATGGTGAAGGAAGTTTGGGTTGATAATATTTCTGTTTATCCAAACCCTGTGAACAATAAATTATTTATAGATTTATACAACCATCAATCAAAAAATACAAGTTATAAATTATATGATTTGAAAGGTATAATGATTGCGGAAGGCATTTTGGAAAATTATATTTCTACCGAAAATTTGGAGCATGGAATTTATTTTGTTCGATTAAATATTGACAATAAAATTATTACAAAAAAAATAGTTAAATTATAAAAAAACATTTGTTTGGCATAGTATTTTCTATGCATCATTAAAAAAATAATACATCATGAAAATTTATCAAGCTACAAGCATGAAAATAATAACATTAGCTTCTATTGCCTTATTAATAATAGCAAGTTGCGGAGCACCCAAAGGATTGACAGAAGTAAAAGGCCCATTTTCGGGTAGTAGATACGAAGGTAGCAGAAGATTTTTTAGAGCTACAGGAAGTGCTGAAAGCAGAGATGCCGAAACAGCAAAAAGCAAAGCGCTTTTATTGGCCAAACAAAGATTGGCTTCATTTGTACAAACTCAAATAAATCAAGTTGCCGAAAACTACAGTGCAGAGCGACAAATAAGCGATAATTTAGGGGATTTTAGTACACGTTTTCAACAAATAACACGTGAAGTTTTGAGTCAAACCATTGTTGATATAGCAATTATTGGCGATAAAACTTTTACAAATAAAAGTGGAAATTATGTAAGTTATATTGCATTGGAAGCAAAGAAAAAAGTAGTTTATGAAAAGCTAAAAGAACTTAGTTTAATGAGAAGAAATATTACTCCAAGTGATAAAGCTGCCATTGGCGAAATGATTGACAAAGCAATTAAAGAAGCAGAAGAAAATTAGTAAAAAACAGTTTAATTTTTTATACTTTTTTGAACCACATAGTTACATAGAAAACATAGCAAACAAACTATGTTTTCTATGTAACTATGTGGTTTTATTTTTTTATAGAATATTGAGTTTTTTAAATTTTTTGATTTGAAACAATCAAAGTTTACAGGCTATGTTTCTATGTGGTTCAATTGATTTTATTTTCAAAAGAACTATCAATTTTAAACCTTAATTTTTTAACTATAAAAAATATTGTTTACTTCGCAATTGTGTTTAAAAATGCAAAGCAAGTAAGCAATATTTTTTTTTGGTGCCTTTTGGTTTCAAATTTTGCGACATTTGCACAAAATCCTATCAAAGTAAATTATCATTTTATTGGTCAGAACAACAATAAAATTAAAACACAAATAAAACTTCCAAATCAGTTTGCCGACAGTTTACAATTGCATCAAACCATCAATGAAATATTGATTTTTTGTACTCAAAAATCATATATTTTAACTGTGGTAAACACACAATATTTCAAACCCGATTCGGCTGAAATAACAGTTAATTTGAATCAACCTTTTAAATGGCTAAAACTTAAAAACTATGGAACAGATTTTTATTTATTAAATGCTGCAGGTTTTTCAACTAACGATTTTTCAAATCAAATATTTAGTCCAAATATATTTGCACAAAAAGTTTCAAATGCATTGGTTTGGCTTCAAAATAATTCTTATCCTTTTGCTGCTATTGGTTTAGATTCTGTACAAGTTGATAGTTCCACCATTACTGCAAATATCTTTTTTAATAAAGGTCCGCAAATATTTTTTGATTCTATAAAAGTTATTGGAAATGTAAATATCAGTCCAAGATTTTTAGCAAATTATACAAATATAAAAGTTGGTAAATATTATAATGAAAGTATTTTAAAGCGAACTGATAACCGAATTTCGGAGCTTCCATATTTGAGTTTAACACAGTCATCGGTAATTTATTTTTATGGCAATAAAGCCAAATTGATTTCATACATCAATAATAGAAAAGCAAGTAGTTTTGATGGTATTATTGGCTTTGCGCCAAACAGTAGTAAAGCCAATAAATTGATTATAACTGGTGATATCAATTTGAAATTACAGAATATTTTAGGAAGTGGAAAATCGTTGGATTTAAACTACCGAAGTTTTTTAAATAACTCGCAAGAATTAAAGTTTAAGTTCAATTATCCATATATTTTCAATTCAAAAATTGCCTTCGATTACGGTTTAAATTTATTACTTTACGATACTTCATTTTTTGATTTACAAAACGATTTTGCCTTTCAATATCGTTTCATTGGAACTGATTATTTTAAAGTTTTTTATGCTACACAATCCACTTCATTAATTACGGTCGATACTAATTTTATTAAGGCTAACAGAAGTTTGCCAAATATAAATGATGTAAAAAAAGATTTGTATGGAATAGGTTTTAAAAAGACTAGAATAAATTATTTGCCAAATCCATCAAAAGGATTTATTATTGAAATGGATTTTGCCATTGGCACAAAAAATATCATAAAAAATTCAACCATTAACACTTTAAATTTAGACAATGGAAATGGGGTAAATTATAAAATATACGACTCTTTAAAATTAAGCTATACTCAATATAGAATTACCTTTAAAGCTGAAAAATATTTAAAAATATCGAAAAATTTTGTAGTAAAAACAGATATAAATTCAGCATGGCTTCAAACTGAAAGTCTATTTTTGAACGAACTTTTCCGCATTGGTGGATTAAAAACACTTCGTGGGTTCGATGAACAAAGTATATTTGCAAATAAGTTTGCTATTGCTAATGCAGAATTGAGATATTTATTAGGTAAAAACGCTAATGTTTTTGCTTTTTATAATCAAGCTTGGTATGTGAACGAAGTTCGAAAAACAAATCAATCAGATAATCCTTTTGGATTAGGATTGGGTTTGGTTTTTGAAAGTGGTGCTGGCTTATTTACTTTGGTGTACGCAGTTGGAAAACAGTTCCAAAATCCAATTGAATTTAACAGTGCTAAAATACATTTTGGGTATATCAATTATTTTTAAAAAATGAGTTTTAAAAGAATATTTTTTAGTTTTATTTTCTTAGGTACTTTAGTAAATCTAAATGCACAAAATGATACAATAAGTATTTTAAAAAATGATACTTTGAATTTAATTATTGTTGATTCAACGCAATCAGTTTCAAATTCTTTTTCTTTACTTGATTCATTGAAAAATGAGCGAGTTTTATTGTCAATTTTCAATCCAACAATAAAGTTTCCAGGATTAATGAACACGCAAGGTTTATCTGAGGTTTTAAGTCAAAGAGAACTACCTTTTTTAAAACAAATAAAACCTAAATATATAAATTATAATTCATGGAAAATTTGGTATATACTTTGTTTAATTCTATACATTGCATTAATTAGATTAGCAAGCCCCCGTAATTTTGAAGAGGCAGCTTTTTTAGTTTTCGATTTGTTTTTTCTTGCATCAATTAATGGTTTAAAAGATGCTAAATTTTCTTGGGTTTCTGTTCACTTATTTGTTATTTATATTTTAAGTTTTTCTGTTATTCTAAATCAATTTTTTGAATACAATCAAATTTTCAATGAATTTGAATATTATATTCTTGTTTGGATTATATCAGCTTCTATTGGAATCATTTATTTAATTAAGTTTTTGGTGTATTTTTTAGTAGGATTTTTGCTTAACGACATGGTTTCATCCACTAAAATGATAATAAATACCATCCAAATTTCAAGTTTTTTAAGCTTCGTATTGTTATTGTTTTCCATGTTTTATATTTATTTAAATGGTTTACAATTAACACAAACCATCTTTTTTGCAATGGTTGGGGTTTTTTTTACAGCCATCATTTATCGCATAATAAGGTACCTTCTAAATCAAATAAGTAATAGTACGTTGCCATTTTTTTACTTATTTATTTATCTTTGCGCCTTGGAAATAAGTCCTTGGTTAATTTTTATCAAAATTTTAAATAGCTATTTAAGTTGAAAAACACAAAAGTAAAAAGTGTACTTGT
>JBMOGB010000046.1:0-21753 GCA_049318585.1 Bacteroidia bacterium
ATATCTACAGATCCACTTAAATTGTTACCATCTTTCCAAGCCCATTCAGCACCCGATTCATAGATTGCATTGTTTGGACATTCAGGTTCGCATGCACCGCAGTTGATGCACTCATCAGTTATTATTATTGCCATAATATGTTATAAATTATTTTTTGTTTTTGTTATTGTATTTAACTACTGCAAGATTAGTTTTGTTCCCTCAAAACTAAAAATAGAATCGTTCTAAATTACATGACTTTTCAGCAACGCAAAGAAGCTTTTATTCAACTTGGACATTTTTTACAAGATGCTGCTAATAATGCACATAAGGCCATAGTTGAAGCCTATTTATACAACCAATGGTTCACAGAAGAAAGCCAAAGAATGGCTTTACAAGCTTGGGCCGATGCTTTAAGTGAGCAAAAAATAAATGATTGGACAGCAAAATATGATTTTGAAAAACCTCAAAATTCAAAAACTGTTGCCATTATTATGGCAGGAAATATTCCATTGGTTGGCTTACACGATTTAATTTGTGTGTTACTTTCGGGCCACAATGTTTTGGTTAAATTAAGTAGCGATGATAAAATATTGCCTAAATTTATTGTAGCTGCATTGTTGCAAATAGAACCTGCTTTTGCCGATAAAATTAAATTACTGAACGATGAAAAGTTAGAAAAATACGATGCAGTTATTGCCACAGGCAGCAATAATAGCAACCGTTATTTTGAATATTATTTCAGTAAGGTTCCCAATATTTTACGTAAAAACAGAAACAGCATTGCAGTTTTAACTGGCCACGAAACCGATGAGGAAATGAAACTGTTGGCAAAAGATGTATTTACTTATTTTGGTTTGGGCTGCCGCAATGTGAGTAAATTGTATCTTCCCAAAGGTTTCGATATGGCATTGTTTTTTGAAAACACCAAAGACTACGATTTGTATTTAAACCATAATAAATACGCCAATAATTTGATGTATCATAAATCTATTTGGCTATTGAATCAAGATGATTTTTTAGAAAATGGATTGATAAATTTAAAAGAAGATAAAAGTTTTTCTTCACCATTAGCCAGTGTTTTTTATGAATATTACACCGATATTTCCGAAATAAAAACAATGCTTACAGCGCGCAAAGACGAAATTCAGTGTGTGGTAAGTAAAATAGATT
This sequence comes from Bacteroidia bacterium, assembly GCA_049318585.1. Taxonomy (GTDB): domain Bacteria; phylum Bacteroidota; class Bacteroidia; order UKL13-3; family UKL13-3; genus JAAFJM01. The sequence continues at coordinate 1,153 of JBMOGB010000046.1, forward strand.
TAGGCGTAAATATTCCTTTTGGAAAAACCCAACAACCCGAACTTTGGGATTATGCCGACAATGTTGATAGCATGGAGTTTTTGTTGGGTTTGTAATTTTAAAACTTATTATTATTTATATTATCCTAAAAACACAAGTGAAAGCTTGTGTTTTTTTATGTGTGATTTTTGGAGAAATTGTTTGGTTTGGGAGAGAATAAAATTATGTTTGAAATCAAATACCTATTCCTGATTATCTTACTTTTGGGTTTAATATGATTATGTAAGATAGAGAATATATATTTGAATAATATTTGTAAATTTGTATGGATTTAAATAAAGTAAAATATGAACTTCAACATATCATTCAAGGAACGAGCCCAGTTAGCCAAGGAGAACTTATCCAAGCAATCGCCAATTACCTTAGAGAAAGCACTGAAACAAGTGCAATGGCTAAAAGAAATGAGCCAAACAAAAAAGAAGAAACAAAGAAATTAGTTCAATATATTAATGCAAATAATCTTTGGAATTGTGATATAAATTTTAGTTTATTTATTTCGCAAGGAGCAGAACAAAGAGTGTTTTTACACAATACAACAAAAGTTTTAAAACTAAACGACTCTATCTATTATGCTTTGTGGATAGATTACTTTAATAACTTATTGCTTAACAATTATTTTTTTCCTGATACTGCATATAAATTATTAGGCTTTTATAAATCAGACAACAATGTAATTTATGCTTTGGTGGAACAAAATTATGTTGATTCGAACCAACCAACAGAGCTAAGTTTAGTAAAAAAGTTTTTAGAAAACAATGGTTTTGCTAATACAAAAAACCACGATTATTACAATGCTGAATTAGGTATTATACTTGAAGATTTACATGATGAAAATGTATTAACAACAGACAATATTCTCTATTTTATAGATACTGTTTTTTACATAAAACCTGAAATATTTTGGAGTAAGATTTAAAAAACCTCAAGAAGACAAAAGTTTTTCATCGCCATTGGCCAGTGTTTTTTATGAATATTACACCGACATTTCCGAAATAAAAACAATGCTTACAGCACGCAAAGACGAAATTCAATGCGTGGTAAGTAAAATAGATTTAGGCGTAAATATTCCATTTGGAAAAACCCAACAACCCGAACTTTGGGATTATGCCGACAATGTTGATACCATGGAGTTTTTGTTGAGTTTGTAAGAAACAAACAAAACTCAAGTTATTTACTAATCCGTTTGAACAGTATTTCCTCTTGATATTAAAGTTGCTTTATTGGTTATGCCCAAACCACTAGGAGCTGCGGTAGGAACTTGACTATTTAATTGGATTTGTTTACCACTTAAAATTGGTGTAATGTTTACATAAAAAGCCAATAAATCATTGATAGTTGAGGTGCTTAAACGGTTAAAACGAAATTCAATATAATAAAAAGTTTTAAGATTTGGATGAGCTATTAAATTTAAAAGTGGGTTGTTCTTAATTGTTAAGTAAGAGTTTATTCCACCAATTAATGAATCGAATGATATAGAAGTAAGATTAGAATTGTTTGCTATACTTATATAAGAACTTACAATATCTAATAAAGGAAATGAAATAGAAGATAATTTGCAATAAGAAATGGATAGATAACTATTAGCAATTGTTTTTAATTTATCAAAATTTATGTTACTCAATAAACTATCTTGATCTAAATATAATCCTTTACATGTTGTCAAATTAGCGCAATTTATGCTTGTAAGGGCAATATTATTTGAAATATTAATTGCTCCAAGTGAAGAGTTCATTGAACTAAGGTTTAAGCTAGCAAAAGATGGATTGTTTGTAAATGTGATATTTCCATTTATTGTTTTCAAAGAACTAAGGTTTAAAACAGAGAATAAATTATTTCCTGAAATAGTTAAAGTGCCAACGGAATCTAAAGCACTTAAACTGATACTAGTTAATAATGGATTGCTTGAAATATTTAAATTGCCTCTAATACTTTTTACTATACTTGAATTTATACTTGCCAATAATAAGTTGTTTGAAATAATTAAACCGCCACTTATATTTTCTAATTGATTTAAGTTGATACTTGGAACTGAAGTGTTCGAAATAGTTATTGAACCTACCGATTTTGCCTGTCCAAGATTTATTGAAGTAATACTTGTCCCACTAACGACTACAAATGAACAATAATTTAGTGAAGGTAGATTGATAGCAGTTAAATAATTGTTTGAAAGGTTAATTCCAACAAGCGTTGTTTGTAAAGAATTTAAGTTTAGTGATGATAGTTTTGGATTTGTATGGATATAAACAGAGTTACTTGATGTTAACCCTTGAGATACATATTTCAAATTTGATAAATTAACCGATTGTAGGTTAATATTATTCGAAATTGTTATATAATCCAAACGCTTAACCATTGATAAATCGAGCGTAGTTAATAGCGGGCAAAATTGTACATTTATGTATTGTGTATTACTTCCCACTTCATTTAAAATTATTGTAGCTGCTTCAGCATCGGTAATATCTCCACTTAAGGTTACAAAAGTTTTCCCTAAACTAGCTGTGTTTGGTGTGCTTAATAACTGAAAATTATTTCCATCATAAATAACAGAAACCATTTGTCCTGTTCTTATATTTCCAGCTTCCAAACTATCCATTACATTTTTAAACAATTGTCTTGCACCTAATCCGTTTACATTTAAAGTAACTGTGTTTGTATTACTTGCAGGGCATTTAAAGTTTATTATCATTCCTGCATTGTAGTTAGTTATTGCAGGAGTAATGGTTAAATTCATTGCGTTGGTTCCCGTTGCGGTAGCATATAATAAATTACCACTTTGAACAGTTTTAACATTCACAGCATCGGTGGTATCGCTAGGGTTTGCAATTCCTTTTAGTTGCTTGTTGTTTATTTGAACTTGGGCTTTTAAGCCAAAACTTAATAACAAGGCAATAAATAAAGTAAGTAGTAATTTCATAGGTTTATTGTTTAATTAGTTTAATTGTTTGTTGAGTTTCGCCATTGTTTGCATACATATAATATACGCCAAGCATTAAATTATTTAAGTAAATAGTTTCATTTTTGTTGTAAAATGTTTTATTGAAAACCATTTTACCTACAGCATCATAAACGGTTATTTGTAAAGGATTTTTGGAATCAATCATCAAATCTATATGATCGTAAAAAGGATTTGGATAAGCCATTAAGTTAAATGAATTGGCTGCATGATGTTTGTTTTTTATTTCATCAATTCCGGTTGATAAATCTGTAGCTAGTGTATAACGACCATTTAAGTTGTTAAAACCATTGGCAGAAACAGTATGATTTGTTATATCAACATTACTTGATTGTAGCAACCAATTATTTCCTAAATCATTTGAATGAAACATTTTTAGTCCTGCTTCTGGTAAGCCATTTAATTCAGTTGAATCATTATAGTTAAAAGCTAATTCAGCATTTAAACCAACATTGTTTGCTACCAATATATCATAATATCTTTTGATACTTTGATTGCCATTTCCAGTTTGAATTACATGACCTCTTTGAACGGTTGTTTGCCCAAGAATCATTGATGTTGAAATTGATAATCCCATTCCAGCAAAATTCAAAGTATTTATACTCGAATTGATGTTTCGTGTAGCAGTTATTATTCCGTTACCACTAATTGAAAAATGGTTGGGTTCCTTTAAAGCAACATTGTTTCCCAAAACAATTGTTCTATTGTTTTCAATAGCCGAACCAACTTGCAGTGTTAAGTTTTGCGGATTGGTTTCTGTAAAACTTATTTCAGTTCCTGCGGCAATTTGGATACTAGTTCCAGTATTGATATTAGTTTGCCCAAAAACTGAAAAACCGCTTAATAATAATAGTAAGAGTAAATATTTTTGCATATTCAAAAGTATAGTAGTTTTTACTTAATAAATAGTTAAATATTAAAGTAGAAGCTTTGTAAGTAATTTATTTAGACACCAAAATTTAAATTTTGATAACAAAACCTCTTTTAATACCGATGCCTTCGCTTTAAGCGAAGCATCGATTATTACTGTAAAAACACCTGACAGGTTAAAAAAAAACTGTCAGGTGTGAATCCTTTTATGAATTCGTTTTCTTACGGCTTACCACATTTACCCAAGTTCCTTTTTTGCGGGCATAAATACTTCCTTTATACATGGCTTCGCAGTTAATGGGTGGTAAATAAAATTTATCCAAATAACTTGCGTTGAGTATAAAAAACACAAAAACAAACTTATGTTTTTTATGAGGTAAGGTTTTTGAAATTGTTTGATTTGGTAAGGAATAAAATTATGTTTGTTGTGAATATATATTGGAATGAAAAGCATAAACATATTTATATTAAATTTTGGAGTATTTATAGTTATGTTTTTGGGGTGTAGAAAAACTTATGTTGAACCACCTCCATGCCAATACTTTGAAACTAATTATGATGCACCAGATTCATTAAAGCAATGGTTTTCTTCTATAATGGATACAAGTGTTACTAGTATAAATTTTCAAGGAAAATCCAATTCAGGATTATCTGAAACAGTAAATATTTCAAAGGACAATGTTGGTTATCTTACTTCAATTTGTTATACAAAGTATTTTTGGCAGGGTGTTTTAGAATATAAATCTACTTTGTACAATTATAACACTTTAAAAATAGGAGTGGGTATCAAAACCGATTTTTACATGTTTGGATTTTCGGACCCAGGTTATGAAATATTTCCTAATACTTTTGATTTTAAAATTCATTATTATTTTTATAGTGATTCTATGCGTAGAGGTTATGAAGTTGATTTAATTCAACCAATTGCTCCTGTTTATTCAACTAAAATACAAGCTATTTATCACCCAAGTGCTGTTTATCCACCAGTAATAAGTTATTTGGATTGTGATACATGTTACGAATACAAAGGTAAATACACTCAAAATAACAGAACTTACTTAGAAGTTTCAAGGTATAAAAGCCCAATAAGATTAGGATTTTCTAAAACGCTAAAAGAATTATTGATTGACAAAAAATATGGAATTATTCAAACCGTTTTTAACGACAATACAGTCTGGACTATTGATCCTTTCTAGTTTTATAACATTGCTCTTTAGTTCTTGTTTAGGTTCTGATTATGGGCCGTGTGAAGGAGCTGGAAGTACATGTACAGGAAAAGTTTTAGGAACTTTAGCTATTGATTCAAACATTTACAAGAATTTACCTAGTGAGTTTTTAGGAGTAATTGATTTTGAAAATAGCAATGGTTTTAAAACAACATTTTCATTATCTTCAAATCAAAAAAATTACAATATACGTTATGATTTATTATATAGAAGTGAACCATCGGAATGTGCAACAAAATATTGTTATGATTTTATTTTAGCCAAAAGACAAGAAACAGTTTACAATTCTAATAATACATCGTTTAATTTTGTATATTCATTAACAAGTATTTCTACAACTAAAGCACCAACTTTTCTTAAAGATTCTATGATAACTGGATACACTGTTTCTTCTATAAAAGTAAACCAAGATGAATTTAAATTACCATTTAATAGAAGTGATTTCTATAATTGGAGATTGTTAGATACTATTCAAATTAATAATAAGCCTTATTTTTCAGTTTATCACGTTTATTTAGACAGTTCGTTAATTAATAAAACCTATATAAAACCACAAGGTATTTATTATAAAAAGGACATTGGATTAATAGCATTTTATTTAACTAATGGCGAAACATGGGGAATGAAATAAATTGTATAATAGTAAGCTCTTCAATGTTTAATAGCTTAAACATATAACCATCAAATTTATTTTAAGGATGAACAATTTTAAATTGCAATCTTGCAACTTTTAGGTTGAGTTTAATAAGCATCCAGCCTTTTAATAATATATTTCAGAGGCTATACAATACAATCAATAGTAGGAGGAGAGAGATTCCAAATACTCAAAAAACATAATAGAATACCCCGTTACCAGTTACGAACCATCAGTTACCTTTTTTGACCACTAAAACACGACAATGTTACCGCCAAAAGCATAACTGAGTGCTCCGAAAGAACAACTGAGTGCCCAAAAAGGGCAACGGACTGCCAGTTTGTCGTAACTGAGTGCGCTTTTTAGTTAACTGAGGGTACAGTTTTATTAACTGACTTCCCATTTTTTATAACTGACCGCCCTTTTTTAGTAACTGACCTTGCCAAATATCCAACTGAGTTATCCGCTGTACCAAATCCATTTTCTAAATTAATAGCTAAACTCGCCTTGTTTAATTTTTAGTGTTAAATTTTCAAAAAATAGTTTTTATATTTAAAAATTATATTTATTGTTGTCTTCACAATAACTAAAAAAACTAAACAATTATGACCAAAAACAATGAAACTAGAAGCTATTCTATGTCGGATGCTGACTTAGGTAAAACAGCAATGGGAATTGCAACATCTATTAAAAGAGATTTGACTGATTTTGCTACCCGCAATATTTCCGCTGTTGATGTAACCAGTTTTGAAACCATTACAGACGATTTTAACAACACCCCAACCGATGAAGAATTATTGGGTGAATTAACGGAAGCAACTGAAAAGAAAAACAAATCCAAGACCGAAATTAAAGTAACCATTCGCCCTATTAGAAATATGGCCGATTTAGCTTATAATGGTAAAGGTAAGTACAGCAGTTTTAGCTTTGAAAACATGGATTCGATGACCGATTTTGAAACATATAGGTTAGCTACCCGAGTGGTAAGAGTAGGTACAAAATACATGGCCGATTTAAGTCCAAAAGGGTTAACACAAGCACAATTAACAGCCCTTCAAACTTTAGCTGCACTCCTTTTTACACAAATGGAAACAGTAGAAGACAAACAAGAAAACCGCGATATAGAAACCCAACACCGCGTACATAAAGGCAATATCCTTTGGGAAAAAACAGTGGAGTTAGCCAGCATTGGTAAAAGCATATATGCCGATACTACTCCTGCTAAATACAACGATTATGTATTAATTACTACACCAACACCAGCAGTACCACCAGTTACGCCACCTGCTCAATAATTTAAAAACATAATTATATTTGATTTAAACACATAAAAAAACGCAAGATGAAACTTGCGTTTTTTATGTTTTATACATTATTTAAAGCAAAAAAATTATTGAAATGGGAACAAGCTTATATTTAATTACTAACTCAAAACTAACAGGTAATGAAACTCAAAAAGATTGGGACGGTATTTTGGAGTCTTTGAAAAACCTAAATTTAGAAACAAACTCCTATTTAAATGAGAAAAATGAAACTGTAAAGGAAACAGGTGAATGGTATTACCACATAATAGATGAAGAGGAAATGCCTTACCATATTTGTTTTGAAGGACCATTTAATTTTTGTCCTGAATTTTATAGGAATATAGGAATAATTAGCACAATATATAGATATGGATTACTCTATAATATATATTATTACGATTGGTTTAAATCGTTTAGAAATGAATTATTCAATATTGTAAAAATTATGGGAGGTACGGAGGTAATTTACTTACCCGATAGTGGTTCTAATAATTTAGTAACTTATTTAGAAAGTATGGCTTGGGAGAACATGCCTTATGAATTAGTAAAACAAAAAATGATGGAAGAATTAGGACCACCAGTAACCGATTATTCCAAACTAAATATTGAATCTTTAAATTTTAAAAATATACCCGAGTTTTTTTTAGACGATTTTGCTGATTTGAAATAAAAAAAAATAACTTTGGAATCCTTCAATTTGAATAAATAATGACATTAGCGCAATATATTGACAATATAAACAAACGCTACCAATTAGGTAACGCAACTGAACATACTTTTCGTGGTGATTTGCAGCAATTGCTTGAAAGTTTGGTACCCGATATTAGAGCCACCAACGAACCTAAACGCCAAAGTTGTGGAGCACCCGATTACATTCTAACAAGAAAAGAAATTCCGGTTGGTTTTATTGAAGCTAAAGACATTGGTGATAAAGACTTGGAAGGAGCTAAAAAAACTGGAAATAAAGAACAGTTTGATAGGTATAAATCTTCTTTAAACAATTTGATTTTTACTGATTATTTAAGTTTTCATTTATACATTGAAGGAGTTTTTATTACCAAAATTTCCATAGCCGTAATTACCGACAAAGGCATAAAACCATTGCCCGAAAACTTTGGAACTTTTGAAAACCTAATCAAAGATTTTTGTGTTCATATTGGCCAAACTATAAAAAGCAGTAAAAAGCTAGCCGAAATGATGGCTGGCAAGGCTAGGTTACTAGCCGATGTGATAGAAAAAGCTTTGACTAGCGATGAAGTGAACCAAGAAAATAGTACGTTAAAAGACCAAATGGTGGCTTTTAAACAAATATTGATTCACGATATTACTCCTAAAGGATTTGCTGATGTGTATGCTCAAACCATAGCTTATGGTATGTTTGCGGCTAGGTTACATGACCCTACTTTACCAACCTTTAGCAGGCAGGAAGCAGCTGAACTAATTCCAAAGTCTAATCCTTTTTTACGCAAACTTTTTAGCTATATAGCCGGACCAGATATAGACGATAGAATAAAATGGATTGTAGATAGTTTGGTTGAAATATTTTTGGCTTGTAATGTGGAAGAAATTCTAAAAAACTATGGCAAACAAACCAAAATGGAAGATCCAATTATCCATTTTTACGAAACCTTTTTAAGTGAATACGACCCTAAATTACGTAAGGCAAGAGGCGTTTGGTATACTCCGCATCCAGTGGTTAGTTTTCAAGTTAGAGCTATTGACGAAATATTGAAAACTGAGTTCGATTTACCTCAAGGCATAGCCGATAATAGCAAAATAAAAATTAAGGTAAATGTGCAAGGCAAGCAGGTAGAACAAGAAGTTCACCGAGTGCAAATTTTAGACCCAGCAACGGGTACAGGAACTTATTTAGCCGAAGTTATAAAACATATTTATAAAAAGTTTGAAGGGCAACAAGGCATTTGGAGTAATTATGTAGAAAACCATTTATTGCCTCGTTTAATTGGTTTTGAGTTGTTGATGGCTAGTTATGCCATGGCTCATTTGCAAATAGATTTGTTGCTTACTGAAATAGGTTTTAAACCTAGCAGAGAACAGCGTTTAAAAGTATATTTAACCAATAGTTTAGAAGAAAGCCATCCTGATACAGGAACATTATTTGCTAATTGGTTAAGCTCCGAAGCTAATGAAGCAAATTTTGTTAAACGCGATGCACCAGTTATGGTTATAATGGGAAATCCTCCTTATAGTGGTGAAAGTTCCAATAAAGGTGAATGGATTATGAGCCTAATGGAAGACTATAAAAAGGAACCCGGAGGTAAAGAAAAACTAAAGGAAAGAAATCCAAAATGGATAAATGATGATTATGTAAAATTCCTTCGTTATGGTCAACATTTCATTGAAAAAAATGGTAGTGGTGTTTTAGCTTTTATAAATCCTCATGGCTTTTTAGATAACCCTACTTTTAGGGGTATGCGCTGGAACTTACTAAAAACGTATGACAAAATATATACGATAGATTTACACGGAAACGCAAAGAAAAAAGAAACAAGTCCTGATGGAAGTGCAGATATAAATGTATTCGATATTGAACAAGGCGTTTCAATAAATATTTTTGTAAAAACTGGAGAAAAAAAACATGATGAATTGGGTAATCTTTTTCATTATGACCTTTATGGTAAAAGAGAGTTGAAATATGATTTTTTATTGGAGAATAGCCTTAATACTGTTCCATATCAACTACTTCCTAATGTAGCACCAAACTATTATTTTACAAATAAGAATTTTGCGGAGCAAACTAATTATGAGAAAGGATTTAATGTGAGTAAGTTATTTACTTTAAATAGTGCAGGTATTGTAACAGCAAATGATAGTGTTCTCATCGATGAAGAAAAAAATAATTTATTGTTTAAAACGAAAAGCCATTATTCAATTGAAACAAAATCAGAATTAGTTTATCCAATATCATATAGACCTTTTGACAATAAGTTTATTTATTGGGATACAAGCCTGATAGAAAGAAGTCGAGCTAATTTAATGAAACATTTTATTTTAGGCAAAAATATTGGTTTGGCTACAATCAGAATAAATAAGGAAAAGGAATATAGTAGTCTTTTTATAACGAAATGTTTAGCAGATGCTAGATTGAGTGATAGGTTTTTAACTTCTATTGCTCCTCTTTATCTTTACCCTGAAAACAACGGACAACAAACCATTGGTCAAACATCAGAAAGAACACCTAACCTAGATTTAAAAATAGTAAAGCAAATAGCTAAAAAAGTAGGTTTATCTTTTACCAATGAAAAAGAAACAACAAAAAACACCTTTGCACCAATTGACATTTTGGATTATATTTATGCAGTATTGCATAGCCCAATTTACAGAGAAAAATACAAGGAATTTTTAAAAATTGATTTTCCTAGAGTGCCATATCCAAAAGATGTAAAAACGTTTTGGCAATTGGTAAAATTGGGTGGTGAAATACGCCAAATACATTTATTAGAAAGTGCTGTAGTAGAAAAATACATTACACAATATCTGGTAGATGGAAGCAATATTGTAGACAAAATAAAATTTGTAAGTAATAAAGTTCCAATTGAAAAAGTAGAAAAAAAATACTATTCAACTTCTGATGATATAGAAACCAATCAAGATAATCGTGATGACATTTCGTTTCCTCAATCACATTTAAAAGGCAATGAAGATATGTTACTTCACGAACCTAACTTTGAGGAAACAGAATCAGAAACTGGTAAGGTATTTATTAACGAAACCCAATACTTTAACAATGTACCAGAAGTAGCTTGGAATTTTTATATTGGAGGTTATCAACCTGCGCAAAAATGGTTAAAAGACCGTAAAGGACGCAAGTTGGAATTTGAAGATATTTTACACTATCAAAAAATAATAGTTGTCTTAACTGAAACAGATAGATTGATGAAGGAGATTGATAAAATAGAGATAGAGTAAAATTGATTATTTTGATTTGTAAGATTAATAGGTATGTTTGAAATAATATACCTTTCTAAAACATACCAAATTTGAGTTTAATAGGAAGGTTTTAGAAAAACATTCCTAAATAAACAATTATGCGTCATGCTAAACACACAATCCTAAACAATTATAATTATGACAAAACCTCAATTATTTTTCCTAATAAGAAAATATTACTTTAATAAAGACGAATCATTACTAATCTACAATGAATTTAGTTCAGTTGATTGTCCTAAATCTAACGATGAGCTAATCGAATATTTAAAAATAAACTTATTTAGATTATCTAATGAAACTGAAGATATTGAATTGTCTTTACAATATTTTTATATTTTAAATAAAATTGATAACGAAGAAAACGCTGACGAAACTAATTCATTTATTGATGATGAAGATAATGAAGAAGAAGAAATTAGTTCCACAAAAAAGCCCTACGACCTCTCTAAAATAGAAACAGAAATTAAAAAGAAGGGGATTGATAAATTTAATATTGATGTTGTTAACTATATTATTCAAAAATACCCTGACATTTTAAAAAGAGAAGATTCTTCAACTTTCCATAATGCGTACAATGAGTATTTAAAAAATATTGGAATAAAAGAATATTGGCAGTTATCTAAAAAATTTAGATTTTTGTTAAGGGATAATTACTCCAAAATTCAAGCTGAGTTCAGTGAAAGACTTATGGAATATGAAAAAAATAATTTTGAATCCATAAAACAAGAATATTTAAACTGGTCTAAGAAACATAATATTACAAAACATACGAAAGCAACTATTCGGACTTACTTAAAGTCAAACAATAGGAAATTAACAGAGATGACAATTGATAATTTAAAATCAATAATATAGTTCATAGAATAAAAATAAACAGATAAATGCCGACAACAATAACAAAGCTTTTTAAACACGTTGGACTTGCCATTAATGGACAAGTTAAGTGGGGGGAATTAATTAATTCACGGGCTTGTGGATTCTATGTTGTTGCTTTGACAAATGACAGCGAAAAATTAACATGCTCAAACAAACCATTATTCAATGACAACGCAATTCAACAATGGATTGAGCGTGTAAATTCTGGTGGCAAGCAAATTCAACTTGATTACAAAATTGCAGACTTAACAAGTATCAAAGAACGACTTGGTCATTTTTGGTTCCCTGATGAAACAATAATTTACATTGGCAAAGCTGGACCAAATAAGAAAAGGACAATTAGAAAACGAGTAAATGAATATTACAAAACTCTACTAGGTTGTGATAAACCACATGCAGGTGGACATTGGATAAATACTTTACAAAATGTTTCATCCTTTAATATTTTTTATGCAGAGTATTCAGGACTTGATATTGACGAAAAAGAGGAGCAATTAATTTCATATTTCATGGATAACATTTCGGATGAAACAAAAGAAATACTATTTGATAAAACGAATTGCTTTCCATTTGCGAACAAAGAACTTTATCGTAAATCTTTAAAAACAAAAATTAGAAAAGAACACGGATTGAATAATCAAACTGTTGAGTGCGATAAAATATGACACGACAATATATCGACCCACTTATAATTGTTAGTGCAAACATAAAACAGTTTTACCTTGAAGGAGCAGAAGCACTTACGCATAAAAGCGAATAAACAAAAACACCTGACAAATTCTAAAACTTGTCAGGTGTTTTGTATTTACGAATTCGTTTTCTTTCTACTTACCACATTTACCCAAGTTCCTTTTTTGCGGGCATAAATGCTTCCATTATACATGGCTTCACAGTTAATGGGTGGTAAATAAAATTTACCCAAATAACTTGCGTTGAGTATAAAATAATAAGTTAAAGTTTGTTGGTTCCTAATGTTAAAGTATGTGTAAACTCGGTCGTCTTTTATGTCTTGGTATTGGCTAATGCTAGAAGCAAATAAAGGGTTTTCGCCAAGTAAACGGGTATTATGAATTTGCCATCCACTTGGGAAAATAGTATTTAAAGCCATTTGTGAATAGTTACCCATATTACTGTTATTGGTTAGTTTTACTTCACAAACAAAGTCTGTTCCTTGGTCTATGTTAGTTGGCAAAATTACTTTGCCTTTTAAATCCTTGTATTGTACTTCCATTTGTAAGTTGCTTTCTGCATCAGTAACTCGGTCGGTTATGGGTTGTCCTTTATTAATAACCCTTACAAATAAACTTTTTTGCGAAGTGTTTTGAACAGTAATATTTACAGGATTTCTATTGCTAAAAGCAACACTACTTTGGTTAATAAAAGTTTTGGTATTGATACTTTGTTTTACACCATTAATGGTAATATTATAACTCAGGTTTTTACTAATAGTGGAAGCGTTACTATATTCTGCCATGGCCAATAAACAATAGGCAGTAGTTTGGGTACTTAACCATTCGTTGCTACTTAAATTTTTACTTATTTGAATGGCTTTTTGTAAAGCCAAACTTTGTTTGTTTAGCAAATTTAAAGTTTGTAAAATAATGGCATCATCACGTTCATTGCTTCCATAACTAAAATCCATTTCGCTGTAATTAGCCACGTTTATTGGTAAACCTTTAATTAATTGTTCAGCTACTTCTTTTTGCCCTACCAAAGCATAAGCCGCAGCCAAACTCCATTTGCTAATGGTGTTAATATACTTCGATTCTTTTAACCTATTCATGGCACCAATTTCGGCAGCACCATAAAGGGCTAAAGTATATAATCTATACGATTGAATAATGTCGTTTTGTTGCGCTGTTTGCGTGTAATTTTGCGCCACCTTTTTTTGAAATTGTTTCCAATTACTTAACAAATTATTAGGTACTGCATATCCATTTTTTTGTGCTTCTATTAAAAAATGACCCGCATAATTTGTTCCCCATTCATCACTTATAGTTTCTCCCGGCCAATAAGCAAATCCACCATCATTGGTTTGAAACATTTTTAAGCGCTCAATGCCTTTTTTTATGTTTTGCTCCACTTCATTGGTTCTTAAAGTACTTAATTCAATGAGTTTTTTTAACACCAATTGAGGGAAAACAGAGGAAGTAGTTTGCTCAATACATCCATGCGGATATTGAATTAAATTATCCAATCGTTTGCTTAAATTTATAGGCGGAATACTCGAAATTTCAACAGTGGCTTGGCTTATATTGCTTGCTCCCATTGGTAACACGCTGGTTGAATATGTTTTATTTGCATCTACTATTCCTTCGGTAATATCGGTAATTACAGGATTAGGATTTCGTATATCAATTTCTATTTCTTCGCTAATACTTTGGGTGCCGCTACTCGCTTTTAAAGTTATTCTACCAATTCCTGTTATCGATTTTAGGTTGATATCAAAATCAACCATTTCTTCACCAGGTTTGATAAAGATAACTGTTTTGGTATTTTTACCTTGAACGCTCATTAAGTTATTTACCTGAATACTTACTTGTACATTCTTAATATTTTTTTCCATTGCAAATAAGCTAATTGGCAATTTTACATTTTCGTTAATTCCCAATACTCTTGGCAGCGAAGCCAACATCATTAAAGGTTTGCGAACAGGAACTGCTTTTTCGGCATTGCCATAGGCACCATCTTGACCAGCTACCACCATAATTCTAACCGAACCATAATAAGTTGGCAGTACAAATTTTATATTGTCTTTTTTACCTTTTGGTAAATAAAAAGGTCCTAAAAACTTCACCACAGGTTTAAAACGATTGGCTTTATTTTCTTTGCGTTTTTTATTTATTCCTTCATCACCACCTATCGAAAGTACCTTATCCATTTGAAGGCTATAAGCATTCATTATAAAATCGTATAAGTCGTTTGTTTGCACGCCCAATGCCTCTCTAGCATAAAAAACTTCATGCGGATCTGGTGTTTTAAAACGCGTTAAGTCTAACAATCCTTCATCTACAATGGCCAAAGTATAAGTCATGGCTCGGCCATTAGCTTCGCTTATTTCTATGCTTTGCAATTCGTCTGTTCGTAGCACTTCTGGCGATTTAATTACAGGTTTTAAAACAGTTTCTACATCGCTAATATTTATTGGTTGAATGCCATATAAACGTATTGGTAAATCGTTGTTTACTTGTGCATGTGGCTGCAATAAACTAATATGAACAAAGGCATTTGGCAACATTTCTTTGGTTGCTTTAAACTTAAATTCTGTTTCGCCTTTGCTTAATTTACTCCAATAAGTTTTTACTACTTCGGTTCCATTTTCTATACTAATTAATACGCGGCCATCGGCACTACTCGGAATTTTTAACACCACATCGTCACCAACTTTATAATCCTTTTTATTGGTGCTAAATGTTAGCATGGTAGCTTCTTGCGCATTGCCTCTGTTGCTTCGGCTATATGAATTTGGCCAGTCTAAATAAAAGGTTTGGCTACTGCTATGATTTGTTTTTAAATTGGTTGCTATTACCATAAATCTTCCCCATTCAGGATGATTGATAGTAAAACTATAATTACCTTTTCCGTTGCTTACACTTATGTTATCGTTTTTTACCAAATGGTTATATTGACTGTTAGCAAAGTCGCTTAAATCCTCATCCGACCTGTCCCACCACCAGCGGTATTCTATTTTATAAACTTTAATATTTACATTGGTTGAACCCGAAACAGTATTTCCATTTTTGCCCAAACAAGCCAATTCTATTTTTAAAGGAGTGTTGGTTTCATAATTATCGTAAACATTGGCTAATTCAGGTAATTTTATTCCTACATATTCATTGTAAGGATAATAGTTTTCATTGGTTCTATCGGTACTAAATCCTCCACCTGGTTCAAATACTTTGGTCAATAAATTAACATTTAAAATACCCGGTGCATTTACACCAGCTTGCATGGCTCCGTTTATTTTTGCTATTCCATCAGCATTTAATTCACCATCAAATATTCGTTCCGATTCGGCATTTAGTTTCTTAGTTTCATCAATAAAATTATATTTTTCAAAACCTTTAAATTTATAATCGCTGATGCTAAAAGCCGCATCAATGCTTGCTTTAAAATTACTTGCAATTGCTCCGTGAAGCCAAGTACTACTTAGGGTTCCGTTTAAGTTAACACCTTTACTTAACTTATCGTTAAATGCTAAATTTATTTTCAACCTATTTGGAACTACAGTTTCTATTCTTACATTTTTTTCAAACAAAACATTGCCAATTCTTACTTTAGCTAACCAATTTCCTGTTGGTGCATTGTCATCGGTAGTAGTTGTAAAATTGTAAAATCCATTGATGTTTTTACTGTTAATAATTCTGCGGTGCAATTGCCCTTGCGGGTTATATAATTCAAAAGCTACCGGCACATCAATTGGTAAAGTTTTACCTTTATCGTCTAATATAAAATTAAAATACAAACTATCACCCGGTCTCCAAACGCCACGTTCTCCATAAATAAATCCTTTAATTCCGCGCATTAATGGCTTACCACCAATGTCAAATCTGCTAAGGTTTAATGCAGTGTTTTCATCTAAACGCAAATAGGCTTTTTCATTTTCGTAAGTGGCAATTAACAAGTAAGGTTTTTCGTTTATTTTTAAACTTGACCAACCCTGTCCATCGGTATTTGCAGTTGCAATTTCTATTTGCTGAAAATTTAAAATAGAAAGCTTTGCACCAACAATTGGATTAGTAGTTTTTATATCGTTTGCTGAAATAAATAACATGCCATTGCTTCCACGTTTGGCTATTAAACCAATATTGCTCGAAAGCACATTTCTATTTACCCAACGCGAATTATTGTAATAACTACTGTGGCAAGGATTATCGCGCTGATTCCAATCGTAATCGTAGTCGTAATAATACTCTTCCTCCTCATTTTGGTTTTCACTTTCGTCCCAAACTGCAGTTGTTTCTAAGTTTTCGTTACTGTTAGCAGTATTGTTATAATTTACAGTTGTATCTTTTGCGCAGCTATATAAACTGTATTCTTTTTTAAAACTTATTTCTACATGGTATATGGCGCCAGGTTCAGCTTTCATTACTTGAGCCAAGTCAATAGCAAAACGATTGGAACGGTTTAAATCTGTTAATTTGTTTTTGCCCAAAAGCACTTTTTTTTCTACAATTGGCATACCAACTCTTCGTAATTCATTGGTTCCATCTAAAGTATTTACTTGCAAAAATTGAGGAATGTTTTGTTCAAATATTTTAACTATTTTAACATCAACCGCACTTAAATTGATGGCTTCAAATGGGAACAAATATTTATTGCCTTCAGGCATAATAACTCCTTTTCCTATTAAAGTAACTGAAGGTAATTCGTTGTTAAATGTTACTTGAAAAGTACTTTCAAGTATCAATTTATTTCCTAAAGTATTTAAAATTCCACTGCTAATGATTATGGGTTTTAAACCAATAAATTTAGAGTCAGAATAAATTCTAACTTGATTACCAAAAACGGTAAAACGCAAATCTTCGTGGCCATTAACGGCAATCAAACCATTAAAATCTTGATTTGGATCTATTGGGTCCGAAAAGAAAACATTGATGTATTGTTCTTCCCCATTTTCTGCCTGCACCGACAACGATTTAAATTCGCCAATGGCAGGAATTTGCATGTTTATTTTTCCTTTATTTTCAGCTTCTATATTTTTACCATCGTAACTTATAGCTACATTATAAGCTGCATTTAAACGTTCAATGCTATCAATTACAAATTCGTGCGAAACGCCATCAGTATTGTGTTGCCATTTAATTTTATAAGCAGTTTTTTCACTTCCAGCAATTAAAAGCGATTCTATTATTTTTTCTTCTTCAAAATCGGCTGTTACTAACATTCCTTTTAAACTTACATACTTGTAATTATTGGCATCTAAAGCTATAATATTGGTATTTTTTATTTCAAAAGCTTGCTTAACGGTTTGAGTATAAAATTCAAAAACAGCTAACTCTTCAGGAACATCTTTTACTATATCTTTCAATTTAAATATTATTTCAAATTCTGTGTTTCTATCCAATAATTCCTTTGGTTTAAATTGAATGGTATATGGATCTAAAATTTCTACTTTTCCATCTACCGAAGGACTGATATCAAACAAATTATTTGGATTTAGTAAAATGCTACTATCCGAAATTTGTTTTGTAAGTTTAACTACAAAAGCATCATTTCTTTGAATAATAGTTGGGCTAAAAGCAGAAATATAAGCTCCAAATGCTGGATTTGTGTTTTTATGTTTAATAATTGGTTCAGCTTTTAAAAGCCAAATTACTCCAACAAATAAGGCGATAAATGCTGCTATGGCTAGCTTTGGCGATTTTGATATTGTTTTTTTCATTTAATTATATTGTTCAATAATTCTGTAAATTAAAACCATAATTTGTTGATTTACTATTGTTGTTAATTATTTATGGGAAACATTTTTACAGGAAGATTTACATTTGAAAAAAATCCAATAATTTGAAATTACACTACCTTAAAAATTTTATCCGACATTATTTAACAGCTACGTTAATAGATGTATTACATTCCCCTTTTGTGTTTGATTTGTATCAAACTACGGTAAAAAAACAAAAAGATATTTCAAAATTTAAACCAATTGAAAATTGCAGGGCAAAACTTTTAAATAACCATGAAATTGTTTCGTATTATGATTTGGGAGCTGGTAGTAATTTGCTTTCTACCGAAACAAAAAAGGTAGTAAAACACCTAGCAAAAGCACATTTAAAACCAGCAAGAATTGCTCAAATTATTTATCAAATTATTTTAAGATATAAATATATAAATGTAATAGAATTAGGCACTTCGTTAGGAATTACTGCTAGTTATATTGCTTCAGCAATAAAAGAAAATCACCCATTTAACGAAATCAATTTTACTACCATTGAAGGAATTCACGATGTTAGGAACGTGGCTTTAAAACAATTTGAAGAATTAGAATTATCGAAATATGTAAATTCAATTGAAGGTAATTTCAACGAAAAATTAGATGAAGTTTTAAGTAATTACAAAAACCTTGATGTGTTTTTTGTAGATGGAAATCACACTTACGAAGCCACAATGGATTACTTTAACAAAGCATTGCCAAAGGCACATAATGATTCTGTTTTTATTTTTGACGATATATACTGGAGCCCAGGAATGACAAAGGCTTGGGAAGAAATAAAACAAAATGAAAAAGTGCTTCAAACGGTAGATTTATTTTTTATTGGATTGGTGTTTTTTAGAAGTGAACAAAAAAGTCAACACTTTAAATTACGTGTTATTTAAATAAGAAAAATGTATTGACACTTTTTATAATTTTGAACCTCAAAATATAAAACATGAAAAAATTACTTTTACTTATTTCTGGATTTATTTCCATAAATACATTTGCTCAAATATCCGATTCAATAAAAATTACTCCAAAAATAAAATGGACACATAATGTTCAAACAGGAATAAATATTACACAATCATCATTTTCCGAAAACTGGAAAGGTGGTGGTATTAGTTCTTTTGCTTATGGTGGATTTATTAATGTTTTAAGTAAATATCAAGGAAAAAAATGGAGTGTGAATAGTGATTTGCAATTGCAATTAGGCTTTTTGAATAATGGTTTACAGACTATAAAAAATTCAGACAGGATTTTTTATGATTTAAAAGCTGGTAGAAAAATTGCTAAAAGTTGGGATTTGTTTTTATCAACTAACTTTCAATCACAATTTGATGATGGATTTACATATGTAAAAAGTAAAGGAAGTTCATCAAATGATTCAGGGATTTATGTTTCAAACTTTATGGCTCCAGCTTACTTAACTTCATCATTAGGTTTGGAATATAAACCTGTAACATATTTTTGGGCGCGATTAGGTATAGGAACTTTGCGTCAAACTTTTGTTTTAGATGAAGAATTGTCAAACAGAAAATTGTATGGATTGGAAAAAGCCGGTGATAAAATTAGAAATCAAGCTGTAGTGCAAGCTATTTTTAGTTTTGATAAAGATGTAATGAAAAATATAAACTTGAAACTGCGTTCTGCTACTAACTGGGATTATATAAAATTTGATAAAGTTGGTTCTATAGTTGAACGTTTTGACTTAAACTTAACCATGAAAGTGAATAAGTATATCAATACAAATATTCAAGCGGTGGTACTTTACGATTATGATCAAGACAAAGATTGGCAGCGTTCTCAAATACTTTCGTTAGGTATTTTGTATAATTGGACACGATAGGAATTTTGAATTTTAGATTTTGAATGTTGGATTTATTGTTTCATTCAACATTCAAAATCCAGCATTCAAAATTTCTTTTTCGGTTGATAACTTTTTAAAATATTCAATGTTATCAATTGGTTCAATTTTCTTTTTCAACAAATCTGTTTTAAGGTAAAATGTTAGCTTAAATTAGCCGACTATTTTTACAAAAATGCAGTTTTCACATTTACATGTTCATACCCAATTTTCATTGCTCGATGGAGCAGCAGAAATTGGTAATTTATTTAAAAAAGCGCTCAAAGATAATATGCCTGCCATTGCCATTACTGATCATGGCAATATGTTTGGCGCATTTCAATTTGTTGCGGAAGCATACAAACACAAAAACGATGATGGTTCTTTAAAAGTAAAGCCCATTGTTGGTTGCGAGTTTTATGTGGTAAATGATAGAACAAAACGTGCTTTTACCAAAGATGATAAAGATAAACGCTACCATCAATTA